>CAZDLP010000006.1:24659-34026 GCA_964506565.1 uncultured Planctomycetia bacterium | reverse complement strand
GCCGCTTAGGCTTAAGTTGACAAATATTGCCTGCCCTGCCTACCGGCAGGCAGGCAATGCAGAAACTGTCAACTTAGAGGAATATTGTCTAATACAATATATACTTTACTTTGTAATTACCATTTGCTATACTATCTTCTATGAAAAGCAAGTTATTTACAGTACTAAGAATATTCGTAAGCGCATTTCTTATAGGCCTGCTTTTTTGGCTTATGCGCGATAGTCTTCCCAGCATATACACAGCCATAAAGAGCGCCAACAGGCCACTTCTTTTATTAGGATTTCTCGTCTATGCTAGCACAAGTATCTTGATAGGCTTCAGGCTCCAAAAAGTACTGTCTGTGCAGGAGATTAACCTAAGCGTAAAAGAGTCCACATACCTTACATTCATAGGTTATTTCTTTAATAATTTTATGCCAACCTCTTTTGGTGGCGATGTTCTAAAGGCCTATTACGCCGGAAAAAAATCAAATAAAAAAGCAGGGGCGTTTGCCGGCGTATTTATGGATAGGGTTCTTGCTCTGATACCGTTTACATTTATACCTGCTATCACTATTACATTCTTCGCGCATAAGATAAATAACAGACTTATCGTTGCTGCGGTATACTTGCTATTTGTAGGTTGCATGGTATTCGTATGGCTTCTGCTTCATAAGAAGACAGCAAAATACCTCGCTTTTATAATAGAACCTTTTAAGGAGAAATTCTGGTATGAAAAGATTAAAAGTGGTTACGAATTTTTAAATCTCTATTCACGGCACAAGGTAGTATTGACATGGAGTCTTATCTTATCAGCCACCGCGCAGATATTATCTATAGTAGCCACGTATTTATATGCGAGGGCGCTTGGTGTAGACTATGTTAGCATAGGGATATTTTTTATTATCGTGCCTATTGTAGCTATTGTGACACTTACACCATCCTTAAACGGGCTGGGTGTAAGAGAGGGTGCTTTTGTATACCTCTTGAAGGCGTATATGCCCAGTGAAAAGGCGTTCGCGTTATCTATCCTTGTTCTTGCCTCGTTAATATTATTCAGTATCTTTGGCGGTTGTGTATACGGTTTTAAGAAAAGCATATTTACATTAAAGGCAGAGGAGGCTAAATGATGGATAAGGAATTGCTTGATATACTCGCGTGTCCGGCTTGTAAAGCTGATGTAAAGCTTGAAGGGGGCAGGATAGTCTGTACTGATTGCGGCAGGCGCTATCCGATTAATGATGATATACCGGTTATGCTTGTAGATGAGGCTGAGCTGCCCGATAAAAATGAAAAAAAGTAAATCAAGAGGGGAAGAGAGTAAAATGAAAAAAGTACTCGTAATACATGGTCCGAATCTTAATCTTTTAGGTAAGAGAGAAGAAGATATTTATGGCAAGATGAGCCTTGAGGATATAAATAACTCTCTAGCCGAAAAAGCAAAGGCGCTTGGTATAGGCGTAGATTTTTTCCAGTCCAATCATGAAGGGGATATGGTCCAGAGGATACAGGATGCCAAAGATGAAGGTTTCTCCGCTATATTGATAAATCCTGCCGCGTATACGCATACGAGTGTCGCTTTGCGCGACGCGGTAAGTGCTATAGACATACCGGTTGTGGAGAGTCATATATCTAATATATATGCGCGGGAAGAATTCCGTCATACGTCTTTAATAGCCCCTGTTGCCGCTGGGCAGATAGCGGGTTTTGGCGTAAATAGTTATATTCTCGGGCTTGAGGCGATAGTAGAACTGATCAAATGATTATCGCGGATAGGATAAAAAAGACAAGGCGCGCTTTAAAGCGCTTTAATGCGCAGGCGTTAATCGTATCGAATCCATCGAATATATTTTATCTAAGCGGATTTAGAGGAGACGACTCTGTTCTTCTTGTTACTCCTGATGAGAATTACATAATAACCGATTTCAGATTTGAACAAGAGGTGGCAAAGAATTCCCCCGGATCTGAGATAATTACAGGCCAAGGTAACATTTATCAGAAGATAGCCAAGCTCACAAAGAGGCTTTCCATAAAACATATAGGCTTTGAGTCCGCGCATATTAAGGTCAGGCAAGCGGAGATACTGGGTAGTTTGATCGCAGGTAAACTTATTCCTGTCGTAGATATTATTGAGAACTTAAGAATTATAAAATATCCCGACGAGATAGCTGCTATCAGGACTTCCGCATGTATAGCAAAGAAGGTATTAAAAAGGATTATTAAAGAAATTAAAAATGGTAAGACTGAGAAGGATATAGCTACCCAGATAGATTTTCTTTTAAGAAAAGAAGGGGCAGATAAGAACTCCTTTGATACTATCGTTGCTTCAGGTGAGAATTCCAGCATGCCACACGCGAGGCCACAAAAGAGGAAGATCAGGACCGGGGACGCTGTGGTACTTGATTTTGGCGCGACTTGCGATGGCTATAGTTCTGACTTGACAAGAACCTTCTTTGTAGGTAAAATATCAAAACATCTATCATTACTATATAATACAGTATCAATCGCGCAGAAAAAAGCTATAAGCAGGGTTAGTCCTGGCGTGAAGATCTCTGAGATAGACAAGGCAGCACGAAGCTACATAACTGAGAAAGGTTTCGGAGATTATTTTGGTCACGCGACAGGCCATAGTATAGGTATAGATGTTCATGAATTACCCGGTATCAATTCCAAAAATTATGCTACACTTAAAGAGGGCATGGTCTTTACTATTGAGCCAGGTATATATATACCTGGTTTTGGCGGAGTGCGAATAGAGGATATGGTCTTGGTAAATAAAAAAGGATGTGAGGTCTTGACCCGATGATAGCTACTAGTGATTTCAAGAACGGTATCTCTATAATATTGGATGGTGTGCTTTTTCAGATAATCGAGTTTCAGCACATAAAGCCGGGTAAGGGAGGTGCTTTTGTACGTACAAAACTTAAGAATATGCGCACAAAGGCTGTTATAGACAGGACCTTCAGGGCAGGCGAAAAGGTTGAAGATGCCTATGTGACGACAAAAAAGATACAGTATACATACAATTCCGGTACCAGCTTTTTCTTCATGGATTCAGAGACTTACGAAGAGGTTCTTATCCCCGAATCGGTTATAGGCGATGATAAGAAGTTCCTAAAAGAGGGTTTAGAGATAACATCCCTCTGGCATATAGACCAGATCGTGGATATCAACCTTCCTCCGGCGGTAGTCTTCAAGATCGAACATACCGAACCGGGCATAAAAGGTGATACCGCAAAAGCGGCTTTTAAGCCGGCCAATATAGAGACAGGCGCCGTAGTTTTGGTGCCTCTTTTTGTTAATACAGGCGATAAGATAAGAGTAGATACCCGTACGGGTAATTATTTAGAAAGAGCATGAATCAGGTAAAGGCAAAGATAAAGGTAAAGAGTTGCGTAAAAAATATAGAATCTCTACCTCTACCTTTACCTATACCTATTTTTTAAGGAGATAACCATGAATCTCAAAGAGATCAAAGAGATAATAAGCCTTATGAATGAGCACAACCTCTCGGAGATTGAGGTAGACAAAGGCGATCAGAAGATTAAACTCAAGAAGGCTACAGGCCAGTCTGCTGGCGTTGTCTTCGAGCAGCCAGCCTTTACTGCACCGGTAGCGCAACAGATCCAAAGGCAGGATATTAAAACACCTGAACCTGAAGTTAAGCCATCAAACCTTATAGAGATAAAGGCCCCTATAGTAGGTACATTCTATAGCGCGCCTTCACCTGAAGCAGCGCTGTTTGCCGAAGTGGGTCAGGAGATAGAGGTTGGCCACGTGGTCTGCATTATAGAGGCCATGAAACTCATGAATGAGATAAAGTCAGAGGTTAAGGGCAAGATAGTTGATGTATTAGTTGAAAATGCTGATCCGATTGAATTCGGACAGATACTCTTTCTTATAGAACCGTCATAATAATATGTTTTCAAAGATCTTAATCGCCAATAGAGGCGAAATAGCTTTAAGGATAATACGTGCCTGCAAAGAATTAGGCATCAGGACCGTAGCCGTATATTCAGAAGCTGATGTAAATTCTCTCCATGTAAAGTTTGCGGATGAGGCCATCTGTATAGGTGCGCCATCCTCAGCAAGCTCATATCTTAACATACCAGCCATTATAAGTGCCGCGGAGATAACAGATGTAGAGGCTATCCATCCTGGCTATGGTTTCTTAGCGGAGAACGCGCATTTCGCCGAGGTATGTGAATCCTGTCAGATAAAATTTATCGGCCCCCGACCCGAAAGCATGAAGCTTTCAGGCGATAAGATGGCGGCCAAGCTTGCTATGAAGAAAGCAGGTATACCAACGATCCCGGGAAGCAAGAGTGTAATAAATACAAAAGAGGAAGCGTTAAAGGTTGCCAAGGAGATTAAATACCCTGTTATTATAAAGGCCAGCGCCGGCGGCGGCGGAAAAGGTATGAGGGTAGCTCACAATGATGTCAGGCTGGGAAGCGCTTTTTATATGGCACAGAACGAAGCAGAGGCAAATTTTGGCGTTCCTGACGTTTATATAGAAAAGTGTATTGAGAATCCCCGTCACGTCGAATTTCAGATATTAGCGGATGAGCATGACCATATAGTACATCTTGGTGAAAGAGATTGCACTATCCAGCGCAGGCACCAGAAACTCATAGAAGAGTCGCCCTCTCCGAGCCTTGATCCCAAGCTGCGTAAAAAGATAGGTGAGCTCGCGGTAAAGGGCGCTAAACAGATAGGCTATGTCAATGCCGGTACAATGGAATTTCTGGTTGATAAGAATGATGATTTTTATTTTATGGAGATGAACGCGCGCATACAGGTCGAGCATCCTGTTACCGAGATGGTAACGGGTATAGATCTTATAAAAGAACAGATAAGAGTCTCATCCGGAGAAAAACTCGGATATGACCAGAGCGATATCGTTATAAGAGGCCATGCCATCGAATGCAGGATAAACGCGGAGGACCCTGATAATAATTTCATGCCTTCACCGGGCAAGGTCGACAGGTTCCATGTCCCGGGGGGTAGAGGCGTCAGGGTCGACAGCCACATCTACGCGGATTACAGCATACCTCCATTTTATGATTCCATGATAGCAAAGGTTATAACGCATGGCCAGACTAGAAGTGAGGCCATATATATAATGCACAGGGCGTTGGATGAATTTGTAATAAGGCCGCTTAAGACGACCCTACCATTTCATATGAGGGTCATGACAGATGACGCCTTTATAAGAGGCAAGATAGATACGAGTTATGTTGAGAAATTTTTAGGCGAATCAAACACATAAACCAAGGAGTAAAGCAGCATGAAGAGGATCGGAGTTTTAACAGGTGGTGGTGATTGCCCGGGCTTAAATCCGGTAATCAGGGCGGTAGTAACAAAGGGAATAAAATTAGGTTATGAAGTAGTTGGTATTAAGGATGGATGGAAAGGCCTTATCGAGGGTTCAACGATGAAGCTTAGCGAGAGTACTGTTTCAAAGATACTTACAAGAGGCGGAACTATTCTCGGTACGAGCAGGACTAATCTATATAAGGATCCACAGGATAAGGACAAGGCTATCAAGAATTTTAAGAAATTAAATCTTTACGCTTTAGTAGTGATAGGCGGCGAGGATACACTCGGTGTCGCTAATAAGCTTAATAAAGAAGGTCTTAATGTGGTTGGCGTACCAAAGACGATCGATAATGATTTAAATGCGACGGATTTTACATTTGGTTTTGATACAGCTATAAATATCGCTACTGAATGCATTGACAGACTTCATACAACAGCTGAGAGCCATCATCGTATCGTGGTCTGTGAGGTTATGGGCCGTCATGCCGGATGGATAGCTGTTTATACAGGTATAGCCGGTGGAGCGGATGTTGTTCTTATTCCGGAGGAGCGCATAGATGTTAAAGAGGTCTGTGATACATTGAAAAAAAGCTATAAAAAGAATAAGGGTTATGGGATAGTTGTGGTATCAGAAGGCGCTCAGTTTAAAAAAGGAGATATGGTTCTTCAGGAGGAAAAGCTTGATTCATTCGGCCACGTAAGGTTAGGCGGTATCGGTAACAGGCTTGCTGAGATTATAGAGGAGGTTACAGGTTTTGAGACAAGAGTTGCTGTACTCGGCCATATTCAAAGAGGTGGTACTCCTACCGTTATGGACAGGGTCCTTGGCACAAGGTTTGGAGTGATGGCGATAGATCTTGTAGATAGCGGCAGGTTTGGCAAGATGGTAAGCCTAAGCGGCAGCAAGATAATCGCGGTCCCCTTAAGCAAAGGTGTTGCCAAGCTTAAGACCGTTGATAAGAAACTTTTTGATGTAGCAAAAGTATTTTTTGGATAATTAGCAGACAGCTTTACAGTTTACAGCCTGCCAGGCTTAAAACTGTGCTAAGGTGTCTGCTTATAAAAGGAGCCAATTTATGGCAGATATAATCAAAGAGATAATAAAGGAATCGATCAAGGTAAAAGAGGCAGTATTAAGCAAGCTCTCCAAGGATATCAGGCTCACATCAAACATGATTGCGACATCATTGAAAAAAGGTGGGAAGTTAATACTATTTGGCAATGGTGGCAGCGCCGCGGATGCTCAGCATATCGCCGCGGAATTTATCGGAAGGTTTAAGCTTGAGAGGCAGGGATTAGCATCTATCGCGCTTTCGACTAATACATCGGTTATCACATCTATTGCCAATGACTATGGCTATGAGGAGATATTCTCTAGGCAGATGGAGGCTGTTGGCTCTGAAAAAGATATTGTAATAGGTATCTCAACAAGTGGAAACGCGAGAAACGTTATAAGCGGCCTTTTGGAGGCAAAGAAGATGGGGCTTAAGACAATAGCCTTGACAGGCTCAGGCGGTGGGGAGATGGCAACATTCACTGATGTCGCTCTTGTGGTGCCTTCTGACAATACAGCGCGAATACAAGAGGCGCATATTGTTATAGGCCATATTATATGTGAACTCGCGGAGCAAAACCTTTTTGGTAAATAATGATATCTGGTAAGATAAAGTCCCCTAAGGTGTTAAAGGCTATAATATCAGGCCTAAAGAAGAAAGCAAAAAAAATAGCCCTTACTAATGGCTGTTTTGATATCCTTCATTATGGTCATGTAAAATATTTAGAGGACGCTAAAAAAAGCACAGATTATCTTGTCGTTGCCGTAAACAGCGATGATTCAGTAAAGAGACTAAAAGGAGCCAAGCGCCCGCTTTGCGTGTTGAATGACAGAATGAAGGTATTATCCGGGCTCTCGAGCGTAGATTACATCGTATCTTTTAATGAAGATACGCCGCTTGAGATCATACAATATCTCAAGCCAGACATACTTATAAAGGGCGCGGATTACAAGATAAAAGATATAGTTGGAAATGATATAGTAAGATCATATGGTGGCATAGTAAAGAGGGTAGAATATTTAAAAGGTCACTCAGTTACTTCCCTTATAAAAAAGATCGTTACGCGTTATGGCGGATAATAAGAGAGTACTTCGTATTATCGACGTCAATTTAAACCGCGCAAAAGAAGGATTACGCTGCTGCGAAGAGGTGGCGCGTTTTATTTTAGATGATAGCGCCTTGACAAAGGCGTTAAAATTTTTACGGCATAATATAGAAGAGGTGGCCGCGTCATCGGGTATTAAGAAATCGTCTCTTTGCGCGGCGCGCGATGTAAAGACTGATTGCGGAAAGAGCCCTTGCGTTTTAGAAAAAAAGGATGATTGGCAAGGCATATTTCTTGCCAATATACAGCGGGTAAAGGAAGCGCTGCGCGTTCTTGAGGAATTTTTCAAACTTATTGACGATACCTCCTGCGAGAGATTTAAGGCCCTGAGGTTTGAGGTCTATGAGCAGGAGAAGATATTCGTGGGAAGGCATTTAAAGTGACACAGATAGAACACGCTAAGAAAAATCGTATTACAGATATAATAAGGCGCTCTGCCAAGAGAGATGGCGTGACCTGCAAGTATATCATTGCCGGCCTTAAAAGAGGCACTATTGTTATACCCGCCAACAGGCTCCGCAATATAAAGACCCCCTGTGCTATCGGAAAAGGACTTCACACAAAGATAAATGCAAATATAGGCACCTCACCTTATCGCGGCAGTATAGCCGAAGAGCTAAAAAAGCTTGATGTCTGCGTGAAGTATCAGGCTGACACCGTAATGGACTTAAGTACTGGTAAGAATCTAAATCGCGTGAGAAAGGCTATCCTTGAAAAGTCCCCCCTTCCTGTAGGTACAGTGCCCTTATATGAGATAGCTGTAAATAGGCGGGAGGCAGGTAAACCATTTTTTAATGTTTCGCATAATGAGATATTCGATGTTATTGAAAGCCAAGCAAGGGAAGGCGTTGACTTTTTTACAATTCATGCCGGTGTTACCAGAAAGGTAATAAGCCTTTTAAAAAAATACGGCCGGGTAGCGGGTATCGTAAGCAGGGGCGGTGCGCTGATAGCGGATTGGATGAGGAAGAACAAAAAAGAGAACCCTCTTTTTGAGAATTTCGACAGAGTAATATCTATCGCCAAGGAGTACGATATCTCTCTAAGCCTTGGGGATGGATTAAGGCCCGGCTCAGTTTGTGATGCGACAGATAAGCCGCAGATAGAGGAGCTTAAAATATTAGGCATGCTCGCGAAAAAGGCACGCGCGAAAGGTGTACAGGTTATGATAGAGGGCCCCGGCCACGTACCAATTAATCAGATAGAGAAGAATATGAAATTACAGCAAAAATATTGTGATAACGCGCCTTTTTATGTATTAGGGCCTCTAGTTACGGATGTAGCGCCGGGTTATGACCATATCACATCTGTAATAGGAGCGACACTTGCAGGCTTACATGGAGCTGATTACCTATGTTATGTAACGCCGGCTGAGCATCTAAGCATCCCTACACTTGAAGATGTCAAAGATGGCCTGATAGCATATAGGATAGCGGCTCACAGCGCGGATGTAGCTAAAGGCATAAAGGGAGCTATTGACTGGGACAGGAAGGTCTCTATTTTTCGTAGGAAACGAGACTGGAAGGGGCATATAGGTTCATCTATAGATCCTGAGAGGGCAGAGAGCATTCACAAGCGGTTTAAGACAGAGTCTGAGGACCTGTGTACTATGTGTGGCGAATACTGCCCATTAAAAATATCGGAGAAATTGTAGGGCACCGTTAGATAAGTTTTTGAGACCCGTTGTAATGGTGCACTAAGAGAGGGGGTGCGGGGGAGATGCTCCCCTGCGCTTGGGGGGTGCTCAGCGAGCAAAGCGAGCGCCAAAGGGGGGCTTGCCCCCATAGTGGAATTGCGTAGTTAACGATTTCACATAGTGCTAACAATTAAGTTAACGGAGCAATAATGGGTATAGTTGTAGTAGGTTCGGTTGCTATTGATGATGTTACGACACCTTTTGGCAAAA
>CAZDLP010000006.1:19467-24559 GCA_964506565.1 uncultured Planctomycetia bacterium | reverse complement strand
ATAGTTGTAGTAGGTTCGGTTGCTATTGATGATGTTACGACACCTTTTGGCAAAAACCATAATGCCCCCGGCGGTTCAGCGACATATTTTTCTTTGAGCGCGTCAAATTTTACAAAGGTTAAATTGGTCGCTGTTGTTGGAGAGGACTTTCCTAAGAAGTATATATCGCTTCTTAAAAAGAAGAATGTGGATCTTAAAGGCCTGGAGATAAAGAAGGGTAAGACCTTCAGATGGAAAGGCAGTTATGATTGGGATCTCGATAATGCCAAGACGCTCGCGACAGATTTAAACCTGTTTAAGGATTTTAAGCCTGTCCTGCCTAAAGAATATATAAATGACGATATTCTATTTTTGGCAAATATTGATCCTGAACTTCAGCTCGATGTGCTTAAGCAGTCCAAGGCGAAGATAGTCGCGGCAGATACGATGAATCTCTGGATAGAACACAAAAGAAACAAGCTCCTGCAGGTGTTGAAGAGAATAGATATTGTAATCCTTAATGAATATGAGGCAAGACAGCTAACCAAAGAGGGAAACCTCTTAAAGGCCGCGAAAAAGATAATCTCCTGGGGCACTAAAAAGGTTGTTATTAAAAAAGGTGAAGACGGGGTGCTCTTTGTCTCAAAGGATACCTTTTTTGCTTCTCCGGCGTATCTTATGGAGGATGTCTATGACCCGACAGGTGCAGGGGATACCTTTGCAGGGGGATTCTTAGGTTACCTTTCAAAGGCCCCAAAGATAAATGACGCGGCTATTAAGAAGGCGCTCGCTTATGGCACTGTAATGGCGTCTTTTACAGTAGAGAGCTATGATATAAGCAGTCTTTCAAAGCAGAACAATAAGGCTATTGAAAAGCGGTTTAAGCTATTTAAGAAACTTTGTAGTTTTTGATCTTTCGCAATAGGATGGTTCTTTGCAATTAAAGCAGGCTTCTTGTATCTGCTCATATCTCTTGCCTTCACAGCGCAGGTATTTTTGCCATATATTTAAAATCCATGGCAAAAAAATCCAATGCGCTGTTAAAGGCAAAGATATAAGCAGATAATGAAATAGTTTAGTTGCAATTGGAGCAAAATCTAAATAGCTGCTTGCGGCTTTGCCGGAGTAGTGCTTTGGCTTTTTTGCCGTAATTTAAAACTAACGGCAAAATACCAGCAATACGAAGGCAAGAGCCGTAAGCAACTATCTCTATATGCATAAGCAGGATTCGTATCTGCTTTCATTGCAAAGAAACTATTAATTATTTGCGTAAAATGCCAAAGCGTTGCGTGTGATGAGAGTTTTGCGGGGGTAATTCAGTGGTAGAATGCAAGCTTCCCAAGCTTGACGTCGCGGGTTCGAGTCCCGTCTCCCGCTCCATATTAGGGTGAGAACTTTAAAAGGTAAAGAAAAAGTTTAATGAAAAGATTACTGATTTTAATATTGTTGGCAGCGCTTTTATCCGGATGCGCTATTACCTCCACACCAACCGTTGCTACCAAGGCGCTTCCTGTGCCATATCGGCAAGGTACCTATCACACCGTCCATAAGGGGGAGACGTTATGGAGGATAGCAAAGGCGTATAATACGGATATAAAAAAGATAATAGACGCTAACAGGATGCCTGATGCCTCCAATATAGACGTAGGACAGAAGATTCTTATCCCTGGGGCTAAAAAGTCTGTCAAGGTCAATCAGTATGCCCCCGTAGCGGTTAGAAGCAAAAAGGGTTATATATGGCCATTGAAGGGTAAGATCATATCATATTATGGCTCAAAGATTGATGGAGTGAAGAACAAGGGCATAGATATCAAAGTAAAGAAAGGTCAGCCTATAGTCGCCTCCAGATCGGGGAAGGTAGTCTTTTGCGATGAAAAAGTCAAGGGCATGGGCAAGGTTATTATACTTGAGCATAAGAACGGTTATTCCACTCTCTACGCGCATAACGCGGAGAATCTTGTAGATTGTGGTGAAAACGTAGAACAGAACCAGGTAATAGCAAAGGCCGGAGATACCGGCAGGGCCGCTACACCGTCACTCCATTTTGAGATAAGAAAAGGCCACAAACCCAAAAACCCATATTATTATCTGCCATGATGCATTTTGAAGAACCTGTAGTCGGAAAAGAATTTTTTGCCAGAGAGGATATCTTAAAGTCTTTGCATGAAAGCGCAAAGGCTATACAGGATGGATATCGTCATAACATAGCATTGGTAGGTAGCGGGCTAATAGGTAAGAGCTCTTTATTGCTGCAGTTCCTGAGCAAGATAGACGGTTCGGATAAACTGCTTCCAATATACTTGAATTTAAAAAGTTCCAGCATCGAAGAGTTTTGCTATAACTTCATGACTAGGCTCTTGTACCATGGCCTTAAGAAGCGCAAGCGGTTGAAAGAATCATATGAATTGGATTACCTTCTCAGGAGCGCGAAAGGTATTTTCCCAAAAAGCTGCGATCTCATAAAAAGAGTAAACACGCTTATTGGCGAGAGCAATTATGAAGATGCGTTTTCCGAGGTTTGGGATTTAAGCGTTATCTTAAGCGCGGAGTCAGGATGTTTCCCGGTCATTGTACTTGATGAATTCAGCCTTATATCTAATTTTCCCGTGAAAAAGCCGTTCCAGGTCTTAGGCCAGAAGATAATGGTCCAGCAAAAGACGCTGTTTCTGCTTTCAAGCTCCAGCACTCTTTGCGCTAAGAAGATACTTTCAGAAAAGCTGTCATTGCTTTTTGGCGGATTTAAGGTTATCGATATAGGTGTGTTTAGCCCATCAGAGGCAAGAGACTTTCTGTGCGCAAAATGCAAATCCAGCGCTTTCTCAGTGGATATAAGAGATTTTATCCTTACATTTACCGGTGGGCACCCTTTTTATCTAAGTTCAATTATTAATAAGATAAACTCTGCTAGGGGTTACGGCGCCGAAAGGATAACGATTAAATATTTAAGTAGTATTATCGCTGAGCTTCTTTTTTATCCGGGCTCTGCGATTGGCCGGTTCTTTACTAATATGCTCGCGTCAATTCATACAGCGGTTGGCGGCATGAATGTCTTTGATATCTTGTCATTTTTTGTGGCACCTGTTCGCCTTAAGGATGTTCTGCATAAAAACATTATATCCGCGACAGAGCTCAATAAGATAGTCAACAGCCTATTAGAGCTTGGTATGATATCAAGGAGCGGCGCCCTCTATAGTGTGACAGATCCGGTATTCAGGATATGGGTTGAAGTAAAATCAAAGCCGCGTAATCTCTGTTTTGATTTTATGCCTCAGCATGAGAGGGCGGATTACACCAATGAGATACAGGAAAGGGTAAACGCCTTTTATTTGGAGAGAAAAAAGAGCCTGGATAAGCGTGTAATAGAGCTGATAGGTTCTTTTAACGACGATCAATTTTTTATAGATGAGAGAGTTCGCGTGCTTCCCCGCGTAGGTTCCATAGGCCTTAAGCAGCTCGATGAAAACCATGTTTTAATAACTGGAAAGTCGAAAAAGAAATGCCTTTTTATAATATCGCGGAAAGATGTAACGGAGGAGGATGTCTATGATTTATCAGAGAAGATACGCATGCTCCAATATAACAAGCCCAAGGTTGTGTTACTGGCACCACATGACATAAGTTCTCCGGCAAGGCTTTTGGCAAAACAGAAACAGTTCTGGGTTTGGACAAGTAAAGATATAGCCAGGCTCTTTGAATTTTACAAAGGCTATAATGCTCTTATAGCATAAGGAATATTTCTAATCATATTTAATTTGGCAGAAAGGGATTTAATATCGTGAAAGTAGCCGTTATATCAGATACACATATTCCCGCGACATGTAATGCTATTCCAAGTATGCTTCTTGAGAAGATAAAAGGTGTGGACTTAATAATCCACGCCGGGGACTGCACCGAGCTTTCTGTAATTGAAGACCTTGAAAAGATAGCTCCGGTGGAAGCGGTTGTAGGTAATATGGATACAGGCATGATCAGCAGGCGGTTTCCTACAAAGAAGATTATAGAACTCGGCTGTTTCAAGGTTGCCATAGCTCATGGTTTTGGCGGTCCGGACAAGCTTTTAGAATATGTTAAGGACCTATTTAAGGATGATAAGATAGATTGTGTTATCTATGGCCATTCACACATACCTAGGATAGATTATATTGATAATGTACTGTATTTTTGCCCGGGAAGCCCTACCGAAAAAGTCTTTGCACCATATAATTCATTTGGTATGCTAGAGATAGGTGATAAGATAATTCCCACAATTGTGAGGTTAGAAACATGAAGGCGCAAGGGATACCGGTTATACACGTAGAAAGAGAGACCCTGCCTCAGGCATGGGAAGAAGCGGTTATTAGGACATGGAGAGAGGGCACGCAGGTAAGAACAGAGTATGACAAGCCCGGTGATCCGCCAAGCAGGGACGCTACAATGATAATTGTTATTAATTCCCCATTTCAGGAACCACGCATACACAGGGCATTCCCCGGTGGCCTTGACGATCTTGAGGTATACAGGCAGGAGGTTGTTGATGGCGTTCATGATCACTGGATAGCTCCTGACGAAGGCAAATGGACATATACATATCACCAGAGACTTTTCTCTTACAAAAGTGAATCAGATGTAATCGACCAGATGGATTATATCGTCAATAAACTTAGCGAGAGCAGTTATTCAAGGAGGGCGCAGGCCATAACATGGAACCCCGCACTTGATATCCCGACAGATGACCCGCCATGCCTTCAGAGGGTATGGTTTAGGATATCGTCACAGGATAACAGGTTGCTGCTTAATATGAATACGCATTGGCGTTCCAGAGATGCGTTTAAAGCGGCATTTATGAATATATTTGCCCTTACAGACCTGCAGAGAGTCATTGCGCAGCGTATATCAGAAAAGACCGGCAAGAGCATTGAGGTCGGAAGGCACACAGATATTACTGACAGTTTTCATATTTATGGAAGCTATTACGAAGATTTTAAAGGTTTCCTTGATGTTGTTGAGAAAAGAGATTTCAACCAGAGGGTTTGGGACAGCAGTTTTGCGGAATCGTTTTTTGAGGAAGCGCGCAAAAGGTTGCAATCAGAGAAACAGAGAAGTAAGGAAAAGGTTTAGATGCTTGATGCTGGAT
>CAZDLP010000006.1:15598-19367 GCA_964506565.1 uncultured Planctomycetia bacterium | reverse complement strand
TGGAGAAGTAAATTTATATACCAGCGAAAGAGGCAGGGTTGTATATTCTGCCAGGCAAGAGATTCGCGTAACAGGAGCAAGAGTTTTGTTATTGAAAAGACAAAACACTCTTTCTCAATGTTAAATATATATCCTTATAATAATGGGCATATAATGGTTGTGCCAAAGAAGCATAAGTCATCCCTTGAAAAGCTTTCAGCGCCTGAGACGACGGATCTGATGCGCTTACTGAATAAGACGACCAGGCTTTTAAGCAAGGTTATAAAACCTCAAGGTTACAATATAGGTGTTAATATCGGCAAGGTATCTGGCGCGGGTTTTCCGGGGCACGTACATATGCATATTGTGCCTCGCTGGGAAGGTGATACAAATTTTATGCCGATACTTGGTGATGTAAAGGTAATATCTGAGTCCCTTAGCTCTTTATATGAAAGGTTAAGAAAATATGCCTAGTAAAGCCCTAACTTCGATACGATCAGAATCTCTTCTTGCCCCATATGCAATGAATTCTTCCTTAAGCCGTGGCAGGGCTTATAGTGAGAAGGAGCACCCGTATCGTTCGATGTATCAAAGAGACAGAGAGAGGATACTCCATACCACCGCTTTCAGGCGATTAGAATACAAGACACAGGTTTTTGTGAATTATGAAGGCGATTATTACCGTACACGCTTGACGCATACATTGGAGGTCGCGCAGATCGCGCGTACTATCGCACGTGCTCTTTCATTGAATGAAGACCTTGTTGAAGCGATCTCCCTGGCGCATGATCTGGGCCATACCCCATTTGGGCATTCAGGCGAGGAGATATTGAATGAACTTATGAAGGGCTATGGAGGCTTTGACCATAATATGCAGAGCCTGCGTGTAATAGATGTCCTGGAGAAGCGCTACCCTGAGTTTCCGGGGTTAAATCTTACCTTTGAGGTTAGAGAAGGCATTGCCAGGCACAGTAGCTCATTTGATAATCCGCCTAAAACAGAAGAATTTAACTTGAAACAGTTTCCTACTCTGGAGGCTCAGGTTGTAGATGTTGCGGATGAGATAGCGTATTTTAGCCATGACCTGGATGACGGTCTGACAAGCAGGATATTATCAGAGCCCTTACTTGCCAAGCTTAAGATATGGAAGGCCCTAAAGTTTGATACAAGTAATTTGCGACACCCTATGGAGACTGAGCAGAGAAGATACCAGGCTATCAGGGCATTGATAAACAGCCTTGCAACAGATCTGATAGGTGAGTCAGAGAAACGTATAAAGGAGTTTAGCATAAACTCTGTTGAGAAGGCCAGAAAATGTGATGTGAAGATAATAGATTTTTCACAGTCGCTGAATCGTCAGAAGATAGCCCTGAGAGATTTTCTTTTAAAGAATTTTTACAAACATTACCGTGTTATGCGTATGGCAAATAAAGCAAAGCGTTTTATTGTGAAACTGTTCGAGATATATCTTTCAGAGCCGCGTTTGCTGCCAAGTAGTTATTACGAGAGGGCGAAAGATAAATCGATTCGCAGGGCGATTATATGTGATTATATAGCAGGTATGACGGATAGGTACGCGCTTGATGAGTATAAAAAGCTATTTGAACCTTATGAAAGGGTATGATGAAGGCTATAGGAAAATCAGCAAAGAATAAAAGTTTTTTTCATTCATTGCTTGAAAGCACAGGTTACAGAGATTTAAAAGATGCCTTTGATAAATTTCTGCACAGGCCTATGTGGTGGGTAGCGGATAAAAGAAGTCCCGGAAGCATCCTGCCTATTACACGTTTAAAGAGGGCCAGGGGCGTGGAAGATTACCTCTCTCTCGCTGATTATAAGAAGAATATTCTAAAGGCTATGAATCAGGCAGAGAAATCTAAGCTGCCTGTTTTTTTTGAGGCTAGTTTAAATAATACATATGGGATAGCCGCACCTATTGAAAAGCAGGGAAAATGTGTCGGCTTTTTTGGTGTGTATGACCTTAAGGTAAAACCTGACCCCGCACTTCTTGATATTCTCGCGGGTTATGTAGGTATAATTATTAAGGAGATGAACAGGGAAAAAGAACTCACCAGGCTCTATGAGCTTGTAAGGCCCCGTGCTATAGCCTTATCAACAGTGCATACTATCCATCGCCTTATCAGCTCTACGCTGGACATTAAGGAGCTCTTTCCCAGGATAGCGCGTCTTAGTTTGCAGGTATTGAAGGCAGAGAGAGTGCGAATATGTATGATAGACCAAGAGACAGGCAAGCTCGCCTGTCTCACCTCGGTTGATTACAGAAAGAGCAGTGATGTATTTAAGCTTAAGGTAGCCCCAACGCCATTTGAGAAAAAAGTTGCCGCAAGTGGCAGATCGATTTATAGAGATAACTTTCTTAGCGTACCCTTGGTGGATGAAGATGTATGCGGCGTTATCGCTGTTAAAGATAAGATAGGCGCTGATAACTTCACGATATTTGACCGTGAGATACTTACAACACTCGCGGAACAGGCTGTAATAGCTATAGGAAATGCCCAACTATACAAAGAGCAGGAAGATCTTACCGCGGGGACAATTAAATCCTTAGGCTATCTTCTGGACGCAAAATTCCCAAGGCTTTATACTCACACAGGCCTTTTTGAGGATCTGATGCTTGAGCTTGGAAAGGAACTTGGGCTTACAAAGAAAGAACTTAAAGTGCTTCAGTATTCAGCCCTTATGCCGGATCTGGGAAAACTGGTTATTCCGGAAGAGACCCTGCAGAAGAAAAAAGGCTTAAGTGGGAAAGAGCGTAAGATGTTAAAGACCCATACAGTAAAGGGGATAGAGGTGCTTAAATATCTTGATGTCTTAAAACCTGTTATACCTATTATACTTCATCATCATGAAAAGTATGATGGTACAGGATATCCGGACAGGCTTAAGGGTGAAAAGATACCCTTAGGCGCGCGTATCATGGCTATAGTAGATGCCTTTGAAGCAATGGTCTGTTACAGGCCGTATCGTGAGCCGATACCTTTTCGTATGGTTGTCTCGGAAGTAAGGCGTCAATCAGGAAAACAATTTGACCCGGATGTTGTAAGTGTTCTTGTTCTGCTCGCTAAGGACGGCAGGCTTGAGCAGTTGATGAGAAAACATTCTGAGGAGCTTAAAAAGCCGCTCTAAAAAGAGGTGAAGGTAAAGATGAAGAGAAAAAGATTATTAATCTTAATTATAGTTATTGTTCTGTTTCTGATTGTATCACTTGTATCTTTCCGTGATACGTTAAGTCAAAAGCTGTTGGTAGCATATCTTTCCAATAGGCTAGATGCCAAGGTAACTGTGGATAATCTTCATTTAAGGCTGGGTCCGAGGATCGACATAAAAGGTTTTAATATAATCAATAATAAAGGGCTTAATTGCACCATTGAAGAAGCGATTTTGAATATCGAGCCCTTATCTTTTCTCGCGATGAGAATACATTTAACATTTGATATGAAGGGCCTCGAGCTCTCTTATCCCGATTCAAAGATTATAAATGGGATAGCGGATACATTGTCTATTAAGCCCTTAGATGTTCTTAGTTTCGATTTGATTAAAGGTAAGCTTTATATAAGCAGAAAAGACATTACTGTCAACGCGCTTATTGCTGAAGGAAAATTACTCAAGGTCTTTGCCGATGGTTCGATGCGCGGTAAAGAGATAGGCTGCAACTTCAAGCTTATTCTTTCTAACGCGCTAACTTCAGGCATACCTGATAGCGTGAGAAAGGTATTTTTTAAGACAAGCGGTCAGTTTTCAGAATTAGATTTGTGCGTATCAGGGAGTA
>CAZDLP010000006.1:11180-15498 GCA_964506565.1 uncultured Planctomycetia bacterium | reverse complement strand
GTTCAGAAAGAGCTTTTTGAAGAGTTTGGAAGTCCGGAAAAGAGAAGGTATCCGAAAAACCTGTTTGAGAATAAATCTAATAGAACGATAACGCTGCTATATGAGCATATCGCGTTTATAATTATCGGTATAATCGTACTTTCTATAATTGTATTCTCATTAGGGGTCGAGAGGGGTAAATCCGTCCGTTTGAAAAGAGTCTCTTTAGCGGCAGAGAATAAAAAAGACATAGATAATATCGTATTATCAAAAGCGGATAAAGACGCAGAAGTTGCGGTAATAGAGGAAGAGAAAGCACTCCTGCCATTACCGGAATACGAGGAAGAGCCTCTTCCCGCTTACACGGTACAGGTCGCTTCTTACGCGAGTGAGAGTTTTGCGAAAGGGCGCGTTGATAAGTTAATATCTGAGGGTTATGAGGCCTTCGCGCTACATAAGGGAAGTTATTACATAATGTGCATAGGCAGATTCAGGGACAAAGAGGACGCTGTTTCGGAGATGAAGAGGTTGCGTAAACAATATTCCGATTGTCTGTTAAGAAAAATTTAATCAGGAGGTTATAAAAATGTCAGTTCATCCGAGTTTCAAGAGTGGAAAAGGTAAGCAACAGAAGAGTGTTTTGAAGCGGCTTGCCAGGCTTATACTTCTTCAGAAAGAAGAAAAATGGGAAGAAGATAAGAACTCTATCTTCGGTCTTCCTAAGGTAAAGGTAGTGAAATTAAAGTTCAAAAAAGAGAAGAAGGAAGCTGCAGAGGACGCAGAGGGTGCTGACGCGGCTGTGATACCGGTTGCTCCAGGTGCTGAAGATAAGGCTAAGGAAGCGCCAAAAGACAAGGGCAAGAAATAAACCCATATTATTTACCGTGCTTACAGGAAACGTTATGATAACATTTGATGAGTTTAAAAAAATAGAGATAAAG
Organism: uncultured Planctomycetia bacterium; assembly: GCA_964506565.1. Classification (GTDB taxonomy): domain Bacteria; phylum Omnitrophota; class Gorgyraeia; order JABMRG01; family JABMRG01; genus JAUVHV01. The sequence goes on along the minus strand of CAZDLP010000006.1, from coordinate 14,578 downwards.
ACAGCAAAGATACTGAGCGTTAAAGACCATCCTGACGCTGACAGGCTCTACGTAGTTGATGTTGATTTAGGCAATGAAAAGAGGCAGATAGTCGCCGGTATAAAAAAGCACTATACCCCGGAAGAGCTTATTGGCAAGGATGTAGCGGTTATTGTAAATCTTGAGCCTGCTACTATAAGAGGTGTGGAGTCTAATGGTATGCTGCTTGCGGCATCTGATAGTGAGATGCTTTCAATACTGACTCTTGATAGAGGTCTGCCTCCCGGATCTACGATAAAGTAGATAATCTTTTTTAAGGGTCACAAGCGATGGTTCCATACATTATACTGCAATTCGTAGTTCTTATATTCGCTATCACCATACATGAATTTGCTCATGGCTTTGTTGCTTATAAGCTAGGCGATCCTACAGCTAAGTACATGGGGCGCCTTACCTTAAATCCGATCGCGCATATAGATCCCTTTGGAACAATAATACTGCCTTTACTCCTTACCATCGCGCATATTCCGCCTATTGGTTGGGCAAAGCCTGTGCCGGTGGATTTTATGAGTTTAAGAAATCCTAAGCGCGATATGCTCTGGGTGGGTCTGGCAGGGCCTGCTGCTAATTTCTTATTGGCCGCTCTTTTAAGTGTCTTAATAAAGATCTTTCCTATGCTTGTGCATACAATCTTTGGCCAGGTTATATTCTTTGGCATAGTTATCAATGTTATTCTGGCTGTTTTTAATCTTATCCCCATACCTCCGCTTGATGGTTCGCGTATTGTCAGTGCCCTGCTGCCATATCAATATCTCGCTTCTTACAATAAGATCCAGCCATATGGTTTTCTCATTATCATCCTGCTTTTATGGACAGGCATGCTAAGAAAACTTATATATGGTGTTATGTTTATTGTTGTAAAATATCTGGGCATACACATCTCTTTTTAATCGCGCGTTTTTACGTTTTTTAATTAATGCCTTGTCTTGATAGTTAATTCCTAACACTTAATACTTTTCTAGGGTTCTATTCTTGACAGCTTATATTTATGTTGCTATACTTATAATAATATCAAAAGGAGCGGCTATATGAAGAAGGTAAAAGTTAATCTTGGTAAGGGAAGCTACAATATATGTATAGAGGACGGGATTCTCTCCTCTGCCGGAAGGATAATAAGATCCTTAAATATCGCGAATGCCTGCTTTGTCGTAACTAATAAGAAGATAAGATCTCTTTATGGAGATAGCTTAAGCAGGTCTATAAAAGGCGTTGGAATGGACGTCGAGTTTTGTATGGTTGCTGATTCAGAAAGCGCTAAATCTCATCTAAGCTGGTTTAAGGTCATTAAAAGTCTCGCTAGATTTGATAAGGGCAAGGGGACCTGTGTCATAGCTCTTGGTGGAGGTGTAGTTGGTGACCTTGCGGGGTTCGTCGCTGCTACATATCGCCGTGGCGTAGGTTTTGTGCAGATTCCTACAACGCTCCTTGCGCAGGTAGATTCTGCTATTGGCGGCAAGGTCGCGATAGACTTAGACTTCGCGAAGAACCTTGTAGGCGCATTTTACCAGCCAAAGGTTGTTATAACAGATGTTTCCACCATAAAGAGTTTACCTAAGCGCCAGATACGTAATGGTCTGGCAGAGATAATCAAATACGGCGTTATACTTGATAATAGATTTTTTAATTATCTTGAAAAGAACGTTTCTAAGATAATCGGTTTTAACAAGGTGTGCACAGAATATATGGTTGCTTGCTGTAGCAAGCTTAAGGCAGAGGTTGTAGCAGCTGATGAGCACGAAAAGCTTGGTTATAGGTCGATATTGAATTTTGGTCACACTATAGGACACGCTATTGAAGCGGCATCTTCATATAAGAGATATATTAATCATGGAGAAGCCATCGGAATAGGCATGATGGCTGCTTTTGATATTTCACTTATGCTAGGGATGACAAAAGAGCCGATAGCCAGGCGCGTAGAGGCCCTGATAGGGCAGGTAGGGCTTCCGGTTTCCGTCAAAGGCATATCACCTGATGATGTTTTTAGGGCTACCTCATACGACAAAAAGATTATAAAGGGGAAGAAGCGCTGGATACTGCCTGTAGATATAGGCCATGTAGTAGTATGCGATAAGGTCCCGCGCGAGATAATCAAGTCAGCTATTTTAAGACGTTTAAAGTAGCGTCTTTTAAGTGCTTGTCACAATGCAGCAATAAAAATAATTGCTTCAGGGGCCAATTTTATTGACATTACGATAATTTAATAATATATTAGAACCTACGGGTAAAAATTTAAGCTAGGTGTTGACAACCATACAATAAAGAAAAAGTAAAAGGAAGAGAAAAAGGATAGGAACTATATAAAATATAGAATCCTTGCCTTTATCTTTACCTCTACCTTTGCCTATTTATTAAGGAGAGAGTTGATGGAGATAAGATCATTTCACCCAACAGACATATCATGCGTTAAGTCGCTAATCAGCGCGATTATGAATAAAGAGTACCCTGTTGAGGAAAAGGCATATCAGTATGGGGACTTAAACAGTATATCAGACGCATATGGGGCCTTAAGAGAGAAGTTTTTAGTGGTACAGGAAGATGACGAGGTAATAGGAACTATCGGCATAAAAGAGGATAGCGATTCTACGGCTCTCTTGAGGAGATTATTTGTTCATTCAAGCCACAGGGGCAGGCAGATAGGATCTATGCTAGTTGACACTGCCCTGGATTTTTGTAAGATGAACGGATACAAGCAAGTGGTTTTCAGGGCGACATCCAGGATGGAGGCGGCTATTAAGCTTTTGCAGGAGAAGAAAGGCTTTGTTGAAAAAGAGCGATTTCCTTTTAATGATATCGAGATAGTTTTACTTCATTATAAGATTCATTGATAATGTTTTGTTTTATACACAACTATGATAGAACATAATACCAGTTTGAGGGTTCGCTACAAAGAGACAGACCAGATGGGGGTTGTTTATTATTCCAACTATTTGGTATGGTTTGAAGTAGCCAGGGCTGAGCTCTTAAGGGATATCGGCCATACATATAGAGGCATAGAAGAGGAACTGGGATTGCGCCTCATGGTTTTGGAGGTTAGGTGCCGCTATAAATCCCCGGCGCGATATGATGACCTTATTGATATAGCCTGTAGTGTGACTAAATTAGGAAGCAGCAGTATCACCTTCGCTTATAAGGTGACGCGCGGTAAGGATATATTGACAGAAGCGGAAACAGTCCATGTTTTTACAGATAAGACAGGCAAGCCTAAGCGCATGCCGCAAACATTAAGAGAGGTATTGTCATAGATGGCTTTTAATTTTATGTCTAGGAAGGCTCCTGCGTTGAACGCTTTAACTGAAGAAGATATCAGGAATAGGTTGTATGGGAGCGCTGTCGGTATTTCTACAGACGCTCTTGGCGGA
>CAZDLP010000006.1:9780-11080 GCA_964506565.1 uncultured Planctomycetia bacterium | reverse complement strand
TTATAGTAAAACGCTGGTCCTCATCCATATTTGATATATCCGGTTATCAGAGAGACAGAGATATAATCCCAAAAAAAGTCCATGTTAGCGGAATGAACGCGTATATCAAGACCTTTGCCGCTGATATAGAAAAGCCGAATTCAAAATCCTGTGAATTGATAATAAAGAAGCTTGTATTTAAAGATTATCTAAGCACCTCCTGTGCCGCGGATGCGATAGAGGGGCTTATGATGCTACGTGGTATACTTATTGAGCTGCTCTCAAATAAGTACGCGGATGATGCTAAAAAGAGAAGGACAAGCATAGATCTTATAGTCAGTCAGATAGATCGCTCTATTATCTGCTTCTCCGGTTTATATAAGAGAAGAGATTTTGCTAGGCTTGAGACTATAATGAAGTACGGCAAAAAACTTATAAGTGTTAATAATCAGGATAAGTTATGTGACCTTATTCTCGAGGCAGCTGTTATTGAAAGTAATTCCGACAGGGCATCTCTTATGCTTTTAGAAAGAGATGGTTATTTACACATAAAAAGCTCTTTAGGCATACCTAAGAGAATAGCCACTAATACCCGAATAAGGCTCGGCCACGGCATATCAGGTAAAGTTGCCAAGACTGCGAAGCTTATTATTATAAGCAAGGGTTATAAGATACCGGCTTATACAAAGAAGTTCCTGCGTGGGTTAGGCATAAAATCAGCTCTCAGTATACCGCTTATGTCAGATGGCACTGTCTTAGGGGTCTTAAATCTCGCTAAGCGCCACAACAAACCATTATTTGATAAAGAGGATGCTGAGTTATTGTCAATTTTAGCTTATGAGGCAGGTACAGCGATAAGCAATTGCCGGCTTTTTGAGGAGGTCCATGATTTGTACGAGGGCAGCATTATATCATTAGCAGCGGCCATAGATGCCCGCGACCATTATACGCATGGCCATTCCCGCAGGGTTGCTAAGATCGCGATTACACTGGCAAAAGGCTTAGGGCTTTCAGAAAAGGCTATAGAAAAGACCCAGCTTTCCAGCATGCTTCATGATATTGGAAAGATCGGTATACCTGACAGGGTCCTGCTCAAACCGGGTAAACTTACGGATAAGGAGTGGGATATAATAAAGAGGCATCCTCTGCACGCGGTTGCTATACTTAAGCATCTCCCGCGTTTAAAGCATATTATACCGGTTGTCTATCATGAACATGAGCGGTTTGACGGTAAAGGCTATATAGATGGTTTAAGGGGGAAGCAGATACCTATAGAATCAAGGATTATAGCTGTAGCAGATGCTTATGAAGCCATGACATC
>CAZDLP010000006.1:2828-9680 GCA_964506565.1 uncultured Planctomycetia bacterium | reverse complement strand
TTTCTGTTATTTTAAAAATCTTAGCACTGCCTATCATATCACCTGTCATATAGACCGAACCGTTTACAATAGCCATAGAATCGCCTTCTCCATGGATAATGCCGGTTAATAAAAATCCTGATGTATCAGTTGCGGTATGCACGGAGATTTCAGGGTGTTCGCTATTAGTAGTATCCCCAGATGAAGCAGTTGCGCTCTTAATTTCAGATATTGATACTGTTTTTACGGGATAATGATCTGTGTCTAAGTATTTAAATATCGCAAACCCGGCAAGAAGCAGGCAAAAAACCCCAGCAGCATAGATGATAGGATGCGATTTAACCCCCTTTGTCTTAAGGGCTTTTTCTTGGCTCTCATCTTGAGAGATTTTTTGTGGCATAGGTTCCTGGTAAGGCGGGATGGCAGGAGTAGGAGGTTTTTCGATTTTAACCTCCGGTTTTATATTTTTGGCTTGGTCCGCTTTATTTAGGGCATCGTTTATAATGCTCATTGTAGCACCGTATTTTCTATTTCAGAGATAGCTTTTATGATTGTTTCCCCATGAAAGTCTTTGATCTCCTGCACATAGCCTAAGAGCATGCTTCTGTCGCAGACTATATTCATAAGCCTTGGAACCCCTTTGGAATAATTATATAGTTCATCAATAGCATCATCATTCCATACGATACTACCTGGTTCTGCACCTGCGACCTCAAGCCTGCGACTGATATAGTTTTCTGTGTCAGATTTTTCAAGGGGAAGGATATGATACCTTACAGCTATTCTCTGCCTTAATTGTGCTAACTCAGGAGAGGATAGCTTTACTTTTAGTTCAGGCTGGCCTACAAGGACGATCTGTAAGAGTTTCTCTTTTTCGGTCTCAAGGTTTGACAGAAGTCTTATCTCTTCCAATAGCGGTTTGCTCAGATTTTGCGACTCGTCAATTATAAGGACCACGTTATTACCATTGCTAAGCTGCTCTATCAGAAACTGGTTGAGTGCCTTTATCATCTCAATCTTAGAGTTGTTCTTAACAATTATGCCGAAGTCATCTATGACGGCCCTCATGAATTGTATCCCCGAAAGGCGGGGGTTTAGTATAAACGCGGTCTTTGTCTTTGCACTAAGCTTTTTAAGTAGTGCCCTACAGAGGGTCGTTTTTCCTGTGCCTATCTCACCTGTTATCTCTATAAAGCCTTTACGCTCTTCTATGCCATATATAAGAGAGGCGAGCGCTTCTTTGTGGCGCTTGCTCATATACAAAAAATGTGGATCACTAGTAACGTTGAAAGGGTTTTCTTTTAGATGATAGAACTCTTTATACATAATTTTACCTTTTACATATTATATATGCCAGTGGCTGCCTTTGTAAAGTTAAAAAGACATATTTGAATAGATGTATGCAGTTTTTGTTTTTACTTGCGGATAAGGCGTATAATTGATATAATTGTTGCAATATGAAAGATGGACAGATAGAACCAACTTTGCTTTTTTCAATCCTCTGTGATGATGTCAGGCGCGAGGATAACGGTAAATTTATGCTTATAGGACTCTTTGAGACTATAGGGTCAGCCTCGTTTCCTGTTATGCATCCGGCGCTATTTGTTATGAACTGTTGGTGTAGCGGCGTAGGAGATTTTACGCAGAAGACCAGGATAGTCGCCCCCGGGAATACCAGGTTGATAGAAGATAAAGAGACAAAGTTCAGCCTTAGTAGCATAAAGGCAAAACACCGCATCGTAGCTCGTTTTAATAATATACGCTTTAATGATCCGGGAGAGTACGCGGTAGAGGTGCTTTTAAATGATGAGCTTAAGGTAAGATACCCCTTGGTTATTGATAAGGTTGTGCCACCCCCAAAATAGTGATGATAAGAAAAACCATTTCAAATAAAATTGATAAGATTGATAGGAGAGACGCGAAGAGGCTTGCGGTCAGTTCGAATATCAAAGTTTACAGGCTCGATAAGAAGACCCATCATACCTTGAGTGCTTATTTTCTTGAGGCAAAAGATATGACGCAGAAAGGCTTTTTTGTCAAGATACAAAAACCTTTGCCGATTAATACTGAGCTAAAGATAAGGTTGCCTTTGCCTGACGCTTCAGGCTATATTGCATTAGAGGGTAAGGTTGCCTGGATTGCCAAGCGAACGCAGGTAGGATATTATCCGGGCATGGGCATCGCCATAACAAAGATAAAGAAAGGCGACAGTAAAAAGATAAGAGATTTTCTTAAGAACAAATTTCGCAATTACCACCAAGCCCTGGAACTTAAGAAGATGTACCATATGCTTAAGGAGATGGGTGGAAAACTTTATGATATGGAGCAGTCGCATATACACGCACTGCATTTTAAAAAAGTCATTGACCATGCTATACAAGAGATCGATAATATCGCTCATATACTTGACAGAGAAGTCTGGGAAGTAAAGAGACTTTAATTATATGGGTGAGATTAAAAAACCCCACCCCGTTAAATTGGTAATAGGCGTTATCGCCTCATCTCAGGTGCTTTTTAATCACACAGAAAAACAATTAGTAAAGGCCTTTGGCAGCTTTGATTATAAGAGCAAGAATATAGGCTTTGATTGTACGCAGTATTACGCTAAAGATATGGGCATAGCGCTCTTTCGGGTTTTTTTAAGTTTCAGTAAGCTTCTAGATCCGGCGCGCCTTGCGCCTATCAAGTTGATTACTAATAAGATGGAGGCTCGTTTAGCTCGATTTGCAGGGGGCAAGTTTAAGCGTCCGGTTAATATTGATCCCGGTTATATTACAGCGGCAAAACTTATTCTGGTGTCTACAAAGGATTATAGCCACCGAATATATCTGGATAAGGGGATATATGCTGAGGCTACACTTTGTTTTCGTAATAAACGATTTATCCCATCTGACTGCGCTTACCCTGATTACAGGACAGAGGAGTATATAGATATATTTACCCATATTCGTGATATTTTTATGCGTCAGAGAGGAAAGATATAATGGTAATACCTTCTCAAAGGCTTTATTTTCATATGCCTGTTTACAGGCTCTTAAATGGTCTTGATCAATACCTAAGCTTAAATGTAAATTGTGAGATATATATTAACTCGGAATTTATTGATAATCACAGGCCACTGGATATAAGACGCATTAGGAGTGGATTTGAGAAGAAAGGTATCTTAAAGAGGATCCATGGCCCCTTTATGGATCTATGTCCGGGCAGTTCCGATAAAAAGGTAAGGGCCTTGTCACGGGAGCGTATCCTGGAAGCGCTCAACCTATGTGCCGATTTAGGGTGTAGCGATATGGTTCTTCATAGCCATTACGACCCAGTTTATCATAAAAGGCATTTTGATGAATGGCTTAACTTCTCAAAGATGGTCTGGGATGACGTAAGCGCAAGCGCAAAAAAAAGCAATGTTACGGTTTACATAGAGAACTCAGAGGATGACTCACTTGAGCCTATTATCGCGATTTTGAAGGAATATCCTTGCTTTAAGGCCTGTTTTGATCTGGCGCATTACACTATTTTTGGGGCAGAAAGCTGGATGGATGCCCTGAGAAGGTATCCAAAAGATTCTATCGGGGAGGTTCATCTCTCGGATAATGACGGAAAAGAGGATCAGCACCTCGTATTGGGAGAAGGCTCTCTGCAGGTCGAGCTTTTTCTATCAGCGATAGATGCTTATAGCGATCAACCTGTTATAACTATTGAGCCGCATTCAGACGAAGACTTGCTAATGGATATAGAATATATGAAAAGATTTAAGGTCTAAGGAATCTTAAATGAAGTTACTAAGAGTCAAATACGATAATAATATATATTTTGGTGCGTTGGAAGGTGGCGATATACGGTTACTTAAGAATTCCATTTACGCGGATGAATTTCAATTTACCGATATTACCTTGCCTGCGGATAGGGCTAAGCTTCTCTCGCCGGTTGTGCCATCAAAGATAGTATGCGCGGGCTTAAATTATAAGGACCACGCGAAAGAGCTTAACATGGATATCCCTGAGGATCCTACGCTGTTCTTAAAGCCCTCGACAGCGGTTATCGGGCACGGTGATGATATAATCTACCCTGAGTCTGTTACCAGGCTTGATTATGAGGCGGAACTGGCTGTTGTTATAAAAAAGCAAGCAAAGGATGTTAGCAAAGAGTCTGTTTTTGATTATATACTTGGGTATACCTGCCTTAACGATGTTACTGCGCGCGATCTTCAAAAAAAGGATATTCAGTGGACAAGGGCAAAGTCATTTGATACGTTTGCTCCTGTGGGCCCGTATATTATTACAGGCATTGACCCATCAGATCTTTCTGTAAGGTCATATGTTAACGGCAAAGCGCGCCAATCTTCGTCTACATCTGATATGATTTTTGATGTAGGCTCTCTCGTTTGCTTTATCTCGCGCGTAATGACGCTTTTGCCGGGTGACATTATAGCTACAGGTACACCTAAAGGGGTTGGAGAGCTTCAAAGGGGAGATAGCGTTGTAGTTGAGGTTGAGTCTATCGGTGAACTGAAGAACAAGGTTATTTGATATAATTATTAGATAGTGGTTTTAGGTTATTTTGGCGATGATAATCTTTTTTAGGAGAAAGTTTTTACCTTGACAAAGGCTTTTTCTGTTGATAAACTAACTATAAAGAAACTCATTTTAAAAAAGGAAAACAAATGAAAAAAGGCACAAAAACATTAATAACATGCATGGTGGTATTATGCGTAGCGGCTATAGCGTTGCCGGCATTTGCGGAAGAAGGCAGTGTTGTAGAGAAGATGGGTAAAAAATTAGGCAGGGGCATTGTAAACATAGTAACCGGTTGGGTAGAGCTGCCTATGAATATATACGACACAAGCGTAGATACTAATAATCCTCTAATGGGCATAACTTACGGGACATTAAAGGGTCTTGGCATGGCGGTAGTAAGAACAGGCGCCGGCGCGTATGACACAGTAACATTTCTCTTTCCTATGCCACAGGACTATAGCCCAATATTACAGCCCGAGTTTATATTTGAGGAAAAATAGGGCTTAACGGACAAAATATTTAATACTGTGAAAAACGAAGTAAATATCTTATTGGCATATACAAATGATATTTCTTCGTTTTTTTTCAAGGGACATACAAAATGATAAAAGAAAAAGATCATAAGATCTCGCTAAAGGAAAAGAGAAAGAGTAGTCGGCAGACCGGTAAAAAAGAGCAGAGGTACTATATTCGCATAGATGTTTTAGTTCCCGCGATATTCAGCATTAAAAAGAAAGGCAGAGTAGAAAAAGTAAAGGCGCATGTAAAGAATGTAAGCGCCAGCGGCATAATGATAAGTGTTGATAAGAAGCTTACCCTTGGCACTAATACAGCGATAGATATGCATACTCCGGATGGGCCAAATCCTATTCATTGCAATGGCAAGGTAGTATGGGTTGTCCCTGCGAATAAGAAGGGCAAGTATGATTGTGGTGTCGTGTTTACAGACATAGAAGAAGATAATAAGAATACATTTTTAAAATTTCTTTGTGATACCATTTATAGATCAGGCGAACGCGGATAATTGTCGTATCTTTGATTTTTTTCTTGCGTTGTATTATTATTTATATTAATATATATAAAAAGAGAGGTGAAGTGATATGAAGAGATATAGTGGCATATGTTGTGTAGTGGTCTTAGTTATAGCGGTATCTATCTTCTGTGCAAGCGGTGCGTTCGCACAGCAGGAACAGGTACAGCAGGAGAACAAGGCGGTAAAATTTTTAAAGGATATTGTGAAGTGGCCGTTTAGCATCACAAAACAGGCTGTAGGAACAGTAGGGCGCACTACAGAACAGGGTCTTACAACAGTTACTAATACAGGCGTTAGCGTGGTTGAGACTGTTACAGGCAAGCCTGAGAAGATAAAGGATGTAGTTGTTATTCCTGTAAAGGGGACTGTCGATACGGGCTATACAGCGGTAGAAGGTAGCATTAATACTCCTATAAAAGGGACCCAAGAGGCATTCGAATAAGATTTTAAAGGATAATCTCGACTGGGTAAAATAATGTTTTGGGAAAAAAGGGGATATTCATCCCCTTTTTTTTATTGAATAAGAAAAAAAGGGCCGTCGATGAAGATAAAGCTAAAACATGTTCAGGATGTAGATGTCCTGAATATAGAAGGCAGGATCAATATCAACTCATCTAAGCTTATAGAGGTGGTAGGTGGATTACTTGAGAATGGTAGTTCAAAGATAGTAATTGATATGAAGGATATTGCCCTTGTTGATTATAACGGCCTTTCCGTATTAGCTATAACCTATAAGAATGCTTTAAATAACAAGTGCGTGATGAAGTTATGCGGCATATCACTTGATATTGAGGAGCTTTTTAGGATAGTCAAGCTTGACGATGTATTTGAGATATATAAAGACCTTGATGAGGCTATCGAGAGTTTTACGCACAAGGTAGTTGTTAACAAGGAAGATAGCCTTAAGCAATGGCGCAGGCGCTTCTTAAGGCTTGATATAGATCTACCCATAGTTTATAGACTGGCCCAGTATTCACGTTCCGATAAAGGGGATCGTATATGTTCAGGCAGAATGGGCAATTTAAGCGGCGCTGGTTTGTTTATACATTCTATGCAGCTCTTACCTCCCGGTAGCGAGGTATGCCTTGAGATTATGCTTGAAAAGGATCAGGACCCAAAGGAATTCCGTGGCATTGTAATGTGGCTCGCTGATAAGACGCTTCAACCTGAACTCTATCCCGGAATAGGTGTAGCCTTTACAGGTCTTTCTCCGGCTACACAAGAGAGAATAATAGAGTACATAGAGAAGCATGTGACATATTCTAATCACTAATCCCAACATCTTTTTACCTCTTACCTGATTTATAATCATATATAACCAAAGAA
>CAZDLP010000006.1:0-2728 GCA_964506565.1 uncultured Planctomycetia bacterium | reverse complement strand
AGTGTAAAAGTACAAAAGTGTAAAAGTGTAAAAATATACTTCTAACCCCTTGACTTTTGGTTAATGGTAGGGCATATTTGTTGTGGGAAGAAACAAAGGTTCTTTTAAAAAAGTAACGATAAAGGCAAACCGCTTGAAAGAGCGGGGCGCAAAGCCGCGAGCCTAAACCCAGAATCAGTAAAGGGTACGGTAGTCGGGTTGCCGAAACATCAGATATTGATATTTCAAGCCCTAAAACTTTCAAGAGGTGAATACCTTTTAAATGTTTTAGGGCTTTTTTTATGCCCTTGAGATCTTAGGTTGCTAACTAAGGGGGATAGATAAATATGAAGAATCACTTACCGGATCAGGGAAATACAGGCAGGGTAGTAGCGCTCTTAACCAGGGATGAGATCGATTTTATAGACAGGTTATCCAAGGACGCGTTATTCTCAACTGGACATAAACTCTCAAGAACAGATGTGATAAGAGCGCTTATAGATGTTATCAAGATAAATGATTTTAATGGCAATGGCGTGCATTCTAAGTTAGAACTTGAGAAGAGACTCTTATCCATTATGAGGATACCCTTACAGGAGCCTTTACACAAATTAAAAAGGAAGAGACGTTTAAGATGAGCGCGCATAAGATAATACTTATGATCTTATTTATCATTCCTTTTTTATTTGTTACCGGAATGATAGCCTCCTCTGTCGAATACTTAATCCCGCTAACAAGTGGAGATAACCATATCTGGATGCGCAGGGTATCAGATTGTGGGAAAAATCTTGAGAAGAACAGCGAAAAGATCGTTTACATGGAATTAGATATAATGCAGAAAATAATAACAGGTCTCTATGAGAGCAGGTATATTGAGAATAATGCAAGCCTTGCTGGTGTAAAGCTATCCAGCAGAAGAGACGCATAAAGAGGAGAATGCTATGAATATTCGTTGGGCAGGTAAGAAAGGAGGAGGCGATCCTGTAATGGTCAGGTGGGAGACGAAGGCAGCTGAATTTATCCAGATAGAGGTTTCGCCTTCACATATACTCAGAATAAGGATTGATAAGGTAAAAAACAAATAAGGAGGAATGAACCATGAAGAAACGCAAGATGGGCAAAAAGCACAGTGAAGTCAAAAGTAGAAAGGTAAACATGAGAAGATTTATAAAGCTTTTTCCACCGTATATTCTATTAGTAGCTTTTGTATTACCAGTACTAGCAGCGGAAGAGCCTGTTGAAAAACTCTCAGGAGGGGTTAAAGAGGTTGCGACAGGATGGACAGAGGTGCCAAAAGAGATGGCAGATACTACCCAAGAGAAGAATGTGGTAGAAGGCGTTACTGTAGGTGTTATTGAAGGCGCTGGCAAGGCTGTGGTAAATACCACAAAAGGTGTAGTAGATGCCGCGACTTTTTATCTGCCTGATGATGATAAGGTAGAAGAGAAGAACGAATATATGGATGAACATATAGATGGAAGCCTGAACAAGGATGTAGATGAAGAGATGATAGAATTAGATAAGATAAACGCGACAGAATATTAAAAACAGCAATTTCTTATTCGGGGAGCATTTATGCTCCCCGAAAAGGAGGAATAAAATGTCATACGATCAGCGAGAAAGAATTTTTAAGGTTTTCTACAAGAGGTATTTTAAAAAGATACGTTCACGTGTAATGCGCTTGCTAAATAACGAGAGATATGCTGCCGAAGATATAGCGCAAGAAACATTTATGCGCGCTTATACGAATCTTGAAAAGATAGTCAATCGAACAGACTTTCTTAAATGGACATATACGGTTTCGCGTAACCTCTCATATAATTATACGAGAAGTAAACAATATTCATGCAAGGAGTCCTTGAACAGGAAAATAGGATCCGATCAGGATAATAGGGAATTATCTGATATAATAGCTGATACAAAGACCGAGGCTCCGGACATCGTGACTCAGCAGAAAGAGCGCATGGATATGCTCTTAAGCGCCATGGACAGGTTGGCGTATAATTATAGATCTGTATTAGAATTATGCAGCATTAGAGGGCTTTCATACAATGTCGCTGCCGTGGAACTTAACATGAGTCCTAACGCTGTAGCGCATAACCTTATGAGGGCAAAACGAAAGGTTATGGCAATGATTGAGCAATAATCCCTGAATGCAGGTATCGTAAGATTAATCTTGTATCCACCCGTTTAAAAAGCCGAGCCGCTCTAAGTGTGACTTGGCTTTTTCATACTCTTTCTTGCTAAGGCGCCTCTTAAGATTCTGATGGTCTTTTACTTGTGCAATAGGTGAGTACTGGTTCATAAAGCTTATGTAAACTTCGTTGGATAGCTCTTTGGATATCTGTTCAAGTACGCCTTTTGTATTATCTATATATCCAGGCAGGACCAGATGTCGTATGAGTAATCCTTTTTTAGCCAGAGCGTCATTATCTATCTGAAGCGCCCCCACCTGCTTATGCATCTTTTTAAGGGCTATTATATTGTGTTTGCTGTAGTCGATAAACCCACATTGTTCTTTTGCGAGTTTATCATCAGAATATTTAGCGTCAGGCATATATATATCAACATAACCATTGAGAATATCGATAGCTGTTTCAGATTCATAACCATTTGTATTGTATATTATGGGGATGCTTAAGCCCCCTGACTTTGCCATATCAAGGGCTTCTAGGATAGAGGGTATGTAATGGGTAGGAGTGACTAGATTTATATTATGGGAGCCTTTTCTTTCAAGCTCCAGCATTAT
>CAZDLP010000005.1:35848-38696 GCA_964506565.1 uncultured Planctomycetia bacterium | reverse complement strand
CGGCCAAGATAGCCTTAACAACGAGAGCTTACAATCAGATAAGATCGGGGATAACAAGAAATCTCTTGATAGGGAGGATTCAATAGATTATACTAAAAGCGAATATGGTCAGGAGGAATCCAAGCAAGTCCCGGAAGAGCGGCTTTCGAGAGAAGAAGCTAATCGGCTATTGGATGCCTATAACCGTAACGAAAAAGGCCTTTTAAGGGATGGTAAAAAGGCCTATCCAGCAAAGAATTACTCATACAACGACTGGTAAGAGGTGAGAGTGAGCATGTTTTATAAAATTTGTTTTGCTGTTTGTTGCGTAACTTTATTTTTTAGTACTATAGCAACATCGGCACAGGATAAAGAGATAGAGCTGGTTCTTGACAGCAAAAATATTCCTATAAGCGGTAGCATAAGATTGGATATGATCTTTCCTGATACGCAGGGTATGTCTGCTCCTGAACTTGCGGAGATAGATGGGCTAAAAATTACTTATCTACGATCAACAAATGCCGCATCACGTGCGAGTGGCATGCTTAAGTATGCCACTAAGCATACATACGTAATTACTCCACAACAGGTAGGCGTATTCAGTATCGGTCCGTTTAGCGTGAATTATAACGGCGTTGACTATATATCAGGTAAAGCGGATATTCGGGTAGGTAGTAGAATTTTAGGTGTCAGTCCACATAAAGACGAAAATGTTAATGATGAAGAAGCTAGAGCCAGAGATGATATCTTTCTTCTTATGGCAACGGATAAGAAAAAGGTCTATATTAACCAGGTTTTTCATATAGTGGTAGGGCTATATTATAGGGATATAAGTATTACGGATATTCAATATCCCCTTCTTGCGCATGAAGGGTTCTCAATGGATGAGTTCCATGCGCCTCAAAAATCGCGAAAAACCATAAAAGGATATAACTATAATATAATTACGTTTCGAAGTAGCCTTTTTCCTCTTCTGTCTGGGGATTTAAAACTAGGACCGGCTACAATAGCATTTAACTCACAATCCCAAAGCCCAATTGATTCTCCTGGATTAGGTGAAAAGGCTTCAAAGAAACATTCGCTTAAGCTTAAGTCGACAATAAAAGAGATAGCTGTTTTACCTGTGCCGGATGACGCAAGACCAGAAAATTTTAACGGCGCGATCGGAAATTTTGATTTCAATATTAGCATCGAACCAAAAGGCCCCGTGAAGGTTGGTGATGCAATAGTTATAACAATGGAGATATCGGGAAATGGTAATCTTGCCCTGCTTTCTGCGCCCGGCATAGATCAAAGCGAGGATTATATTTTATATGAGTCTTATCTTAAAGATGAGGGCAAAGCACGTAAGGTTTTTGAACAGACTTTGATCCCTAAGTCAAGTGCTTTACAAAGCATTCCCCCTGTGAAATTTAGTTTTTTTGATCCGGAAGAAGAAAGATTTAAAGTGATAACCAAGGGGCCCATTGAAGTCCAAATCATAGAAGCGGGTGAGGAAGAAAAATCTCGGATTATGGAAGATGCTGATAATATGAACTCAGATTATGATCAGCCGCTATTAAGTAAAGGTATTGTATATATTAAGGATTTTCCCGGCAGATTCAAGAGGAAAGGGAGCTACCTACATAACAACAAGAAGTTTCTTATTTCTCAATCTATACCACTCTTTTTATATGTATCGTTGCTACTTATTTACAAGAGGCGTGAGCGTTTTCAGAATGACATACGCTACGCGCGTATTAAGATCGCTGATAAGCAAGCCAGAAGCGCCCTAAAGAAGGCCCGGTCTTTGCTTAACGATAGCAGTGTTGAAGAGTTTTATGTTGCTATCTTTGAGTGCTTGCAAGAGTATTTCGGCAACAAGTTTAACTTGCCATCAGCAGGCATAACCTCGGATATTGTAGAGCATGTTTTACGGCCAAAGGATTTTGATCAGAACATTATAATCAAGGTTAGCTCTTTCTTTAACGATTGTGATATAGCGAAGTTTACGCCATATCGGTATAAAGAGAAGGATATGTTGCGTTCTTTTAACCAGGCAAAAGAGATCATAAGTTATTTTAAAAAGGCATAGATCGAAATGTTGAGAACTTTTTTTACTATTGCGCTATTTATTGCCGCCTTATTTTACATTGGAGGCGATTCTTTTAGCGAAGAGTTTCGTTATGACCCTTACGAAGATTTTACAGAAGCATCTTCTTTGTATGGAGAGTCAAGATTTCAAGATGCCGTAAATCTGTATGAAGGTATACTAAGCCATGGATATGAAAGCGCCTCATTATATTACAATTTAGGTAACGCGTATTTAAAGCTAGGTTTTTTAGGTAGTGCCGTACTTAATTATGAGCGCGCAAAACGTTTTATTCCCTATGATAGCGACCTGAAAGCGAATTTGGTTTATGCTGATTCTCTTAGGCGGCAATCTCCAATGGAAGGTAACCGTTTATGGTTAAGCAGAAAGATCAATGCTTTTTTAGATATTTTTACAATTAATGGCTTGACCTTGGCGCTTTCATCTATTTACCTCACTATAATACTTCTTCTTAGTTCGATCGTCTTTAAAAAAACTATGCGTAGATTTATCTCTAAATTTGTTATCATTCTTGGTGTAATGTTTATGCTTGTTCTTACGTTAATGACAATCAATATATATCGAATAGAACATATACATTCGGCAATAGTATTAGCAGATGAGATAAACGCAAGATTTGAACCATTGGAATCAACGGCTGTGAATTTCAGGTTATATGCGGGCACAAAAATAATTGTCTTGAGAACAAGAGACCAGTGGAGTCAAATTAAAAGAGAAGATGGGAAGATTGGCTGGATTGAATCATCAAATTATGATATAATATAATATACATATTGA
>CAZDLP010000005.1:5845-35748 GCA_964506565.1 uncultured Planctomycetia bacterium | reverse complement strand
GAAGATTGGCTGGATTGAATCATCAAATTATGATATAATATAATATACATATTGAGCGGAATAGGTTTTTTAGGAGCAGGCACTATTATTAGATCACGTGTTTCAGTAGTAGGGCTAACAACAGCTGCCAGTTTATGGTCTATAGCCGGTGTTGGTCTGGCTGTGGGGTCAGGACTTTTTATTGTATCAGCATTTGCGACTGTACTTATACTTGCAAGCCTTCTGGTGCTGAGCAAGGTGCATGATAAGGTTAGCTGTAAACAAGGTAAGTAGGATTTGGTCAAACCGTATAACCTTTAAAGCAGGGTAAAAAAGGAGGGATGATATGGCAAGCTTAAGAAGAGTAAAAAAGCAAGATCAGCCAGTAGAGAAGGTGCTGGATATAAATGCGACAATGCAGGGGACTATGGTATTTAAGGATCCTGTTAACCTGAGAATAAATGGTGAATTTGAAGGCAAGCTCGATACAAAAGGGAAGCTTACCATCGGAGAAGATGCCCAGGTAAAAGCTGATATAAATGGTGAAAATATTACTGTGGCAGGGAAGGTAACCGGCAATATTGTAGCGACAGGAAGGCTTAACCTTATCGCCCCGGCAGATATTTTAGGCGATATAGTTACTCCTATGCTTACTGTTTCTGATGGCGCTATTCTCAACGGTAATTGTAAGATGTCTTATTTATCTGAACAGGCCACAACATCAGGCAAGGCCAAGGTTATGGCCCTTGATGAAGTTGCCCGCTATCTGGAAGTAGATACCTCGCTTGTAAAAGAATGGGCTATGCAGAACAAGATACCTGCGAGGAAAGAGAATAATACATGGAAGTTCCACAAGCAGGAGATAGATAGCTGGATAGCAAAGGAGAAGGTTTCTAAGTAATTAAGCCGCAGATTTAAGTTTTGTTATTTTAATCTATAGCTTATAACGTATAACGTACAACGTACAAACGTAAAACCTGCGAGATAGAACTAAATTATGGAAGATAAACTTTTGACTCTTAAAGAAGCTGCCCAGTGTCTAAGGCTCTCCGAAAAAGAGCTGCGCGATCTTGCTGATAGCGGTAAGATCCCCGCATATCATGTTGGTGGAGTGTACCTTAGGTTTAAAGAAGAGAATATATTTTCCTTAAGAGGTAAATATGGCGGTCATATCGCATCCGAGACTACAAGAGGCAGGTTTGAGGAATCAGCTAATAGAAATACATTCTTATCAGGCATAAGAGATTTTTTCTATTTTAATGATTTTTACATTATATCACTTGCCCTGATAGCGTTTCTTATCTATGTAATATTAAGGTCTATAGGATAGATGAAACTGTTAAAGTATCTTATATTAATTGTTTGCTTCGTTTTCCCGTTTAAATCGGCAGAGGCAGATACAGTATGCCTAAAAGACGGAGGTCAAGTGCAGGGTATAGTTGTAGAGAATTACCAGCAGAGTATAGTCTTGAGTACCATCAATGGTGAAAAGCGTTTCGACAAGGTAGATGTAAAAGATATACTCTATGATAAGAAGGAACAAAACCTGGTAAAGCTTGGAGACTACTATCAGCAGAATAGAAATTTGGCAAAGGCATACACCTATTATAAGAAAGCGTATGAGCTTAATCCGGATTACAAGGAGGCAAAAGACAAGTTTATATATATACGCTCAACACTTCTAAGAAATCCTGAGAAGCAGTTCAAGGATGACATGGCAAGAAAACAGGCGCTATTTAAGGAATCAGGAAAGCTCTATAATCCCAAAGTGGATAAGATCTCTATTACAGAAGAAGAGCGCTTTAAAGAAGCTACAGGGCTAGTTCTAGTCTCTGATAACGGTATGTCAAAGGTAGTAAGTGTCGCGCCTCATTCCGCGGCAGCCGAGTCGGGCATGAACGCCGGAGATATTATTGTTTCTATATGGGGAAGGCTGACAGGTTATATTGATCTTGGTTTGATAATGGAGATGATTCTAGAGAGTCCTTCCCCGGAGATAATTATGAGTGTAGAAAGAAGAGTGGTAATGCATAGCTCAGGCAAACAGGTCAGATCACTTGATGATATAGGCTTATCCTTAAAGATGCAGGAGGATGGTTTGACAGTATCCTCTTTAAGCCGCGGTTCTAAAGCAGCCCGTAGCGGACTCATGGGAGGGGATATAATTACTGATATAGACGGAGCTTCAGTGCGTTACATGCCTTTTAGCGACGCGAAGAGTAAGATTTCCAATTCACTTTTTACCGGTAATCTTACTTTTGATATAGTAAGAGACCTGGTTTTGTGGAGAAAGGAGATACGGGAATGAGTGTTGTGCCGAGGAGAAATTATCTCGTTAAGAGAGCTTTCCAATTACGATACGCTCTTATAATATCGTTATTTATACTATTAACAGCCGGGATATCAAGCCTTACGACATATTTAGCGGTCTTTCCTTATCTTTCTGAAAAACTAGCGAATGTCTATCCTCAAGGTAGGCTTATTGCGATCCTGCGAATAGCGAATATGAAAATTCTTTTTTCTCAAGTTATTATAATACCTATAGCGGCATGGTTTAGTATTATCATTTCTCATCGTATAGCGGGGCCATGGTATAGAATCGAGACCATGTTAAGAAAAATGGCCGGAGGTAGCCTTACTACAGAGATAGCTTTAAGAAAAGGGGATGAGCTTCAAAGCCTTGCGGATTCCCTTAATATGGTAATACGAAATTTAAAAGAAGCAGAGCAGAAAAGCATGGATCATACAAAAGCGATAGATGATCTGTTAGGCAATATTGAGCAAGAACTCCAAAAAACCCCTTTAGACCCGATGAAGTTGAGCCTGCTCATATCTAAGATGCATGAGATATCGAGTGCACTAAAAACTTCTCATAAAGGATCCGATTAATATCTTATATTGTTAGAGCAAATCCCGGATTTGTTAGACAAGATAAATGATTAAAATGTACTACATAAATTAGCTTTAAAGATGTTAACTTATATTCTTGACAAGGGATATCGATTTGTGTATATTATACGTAAATGAAAAGTAGGTATCGTTCTTATATAAGTATATTAATATATAGTTGTGCTCTTATTATATTATTAATGCCCACCGCTTCGCAAGCCGATCCTGTATATTTACAAGATGGACCTATAAAGGAATTCGCTAAAATAGCAGATATGAAGCAGAAGCAGGCGCAGGAGAGGGTAACCTCTATTAATAAGTATTTTAATAAGGGTAAGTCATATTATCGTTCTAAGAGATTTGCCGAAGCCAAGAACTGCTTCCAAGAGATTCTTAGCATAGAGCCTTCATACGAGCCAGCCAAACTTTACCTTGAATGCGTTGTTATACAAGAAGGTATATTAGATGCGCGCGGTAGGATAGAGGTAGTAATGCTTAAGATGACAGATATACTGGCAGAGTATGATAACCGTGTTAAACGCATGGACAGTCTTGCGGTAAAGTATTTTTTAGAGCAGGCGCAGAAAGAATGCCAGCTCGGTAATTTTAAGGCCGCGGAAAGCCGCTATAATTTATGCTATAAGATTTACCCTTACAGTAAGGCTAAGATAGAGTGGTTTGTAACGGCTACATATGATCTCATAGAATTATACAATAAGCTGGACGAAGAGAACGTGGAGATGGAAAAGCTCATATCTTCCTTAGATTAGTATTCTTTAGATATTAATAAGTTTTATACGATTTTGCTGTTATCTTTTTTTGATCCTTTCTGAATTTTTAATCCTTAATAAAAATGGAATAAGGCTATACATATGAAAAAAAAGAGGCTTTTTATAATTGATGGTAACGCGTTTTGTTATCGCGCCTATTACGCTATTAAGAGTCTTACGAATTCTAAGGGTTTACCGACTAACGCTGTCTATGGTTTTGTGATTATGCTTAGGAAACTGGTGGAGTCAGAATCCCCGGATCTTATCGCTGTATCATTCGATCTAAAAGGGCCGACGTTCAGACATAAGCTTTATGAGGAATACAAGGCACATAGAAAACCTATGCCGGAAGATCTTGTCGTCCAGATGCCTATTATAAAAGAGGTTCTTAAGGCATATAATATTCCGATATATGAAAAGGGCGGTTTTGAGGCTGATGATATAATAGGTACAATAGCGTCACAAGCAGATAAAAATGGGATAATGACATTTATCGTAACAGGGGATAAAGACGCGCTTCAACTTGTATCGAAGAATATTAAAGTTTACTCAACTCACAAAGAAGGCTTTATATATGATGAGAATAAAGTAAGAGAGCGTTATGGCGTAGGCCCTGAGAGAATCGTAGATATAATGGCCTTGATGGGGGACGCGAGTGACAATATTCCCGGAGTGCCCGGCATAGGAGAGAAGACAGCTATAGAGCTTATATCGAGTTTTGACGGGCTTGATAATCTAATTACTAATATAGAAAAAATAAAGAGTGAGGCCAAGAAGAAGATAATAAAAAGCAACCTGGATAAAGCACATTTTAGCCGTGAGCTTGCGACAATAGACAGGTCAGTTGATATTGATATAGATTTTAGAGATATGCTGTTAAAAGAGTCGGATAACGAAAAGCTGCTTATTTTATTCACAGATCTGGAATTTCGCAGGCTCATTGATGAGTTTTCTCCCAAGAAAGAACTGGAGGGGCGCTATGAGGTTATATCGTCAAAGGAAGAGTTTGAAAAGCTTTTATTGTCGCTAAGCAAATATAAGGAGTGGGCCTTTGATTTTGAGACCACATCAACAGACCCCTTAGAATGCGAAGTTGTGGGGGTCTCATTCTGTTGGGAGAGACAAGCGGCGCGATATGTAAGTTTTGTTAAGGCTCCTGTTACCTATTCGCAGAAAAATGACATACTAAAAGCCTTAAAGCCGATTTTTGAAAATCCGTCTATTAAAAAGATAGGTCAGAATATTAAATACGAGAAGCTGCTCCTTAAGAAGCTAGGTATAGAGCTAAAGGGGATATGTTTTGATACTATGGTAGCTTCATATCTTTTAAACCCATCCAAGCCTAATCATAATTTAGCGGATATAAGCATGGAGCATCTTGGTATAAGGATGACGCCTATAAGTGATTTGATCGGCAAAGGCAAGACAGGGATTACCATGGCAGAGGTACCTATACCTGATATATCGAGATATTGTTGCCAGGATTCCGAGGCGGCTTTTCAGCTAAAGCATATTTTGTCCAAATTACTTAAAGAGAAAGAGCTGGAGGAGCTTTTTGATAATATTGAATTGCCTCTCATCGGCGTGCTCTCTGATATGGAGTATTCAGGCATAAAGATAGACGAGAAGTTTCTTGCGAATATGTCAACGAATATGCAGAAGAGGCTAAATGATTTAAGCAAGCAGATATATGAGATCGCTGATTGTGAGTTTAATATAAACTCACCCAAACAGCTTAGCAGCGTTTTATTTGAGAAGCTGAAGCTCCCTGTAATAAAGAGAACAAAGACAGGTTTTTCCACTGATGTAGAGGTTCTGACAAGGTTAGCCTTTAAACACGCGCTTCCAAAAGCTATACTTGAATACAGAGAGCTGGCAAAGCTTGTAAGCACATATGTTGACGCGTTACCGGGGTTGATAAATCAGGATACCGGTAAGGTGCACACATCTTTTAATCAGGCTGTAACAGCTACGGGCCGC
The DNA here is from genome assembly GCA_964506565.1 of uncultured Planctomycetia bacterium. Classification (GTDB taxonomy): domain Bacteria; phylum Omnitrophota; class Gorgyraeia; order JABMRG01; family JABMRG01; genus JAUVHV01. The sequence continues at coordinate 30,130 of CAZDLP010000005.1, read as the reverse complement.
TTGAGTTCATCAGGGCCGAATCTGCAGAACATACCGATTAAGACAGAGATTGGAAGAAAAATTCGCAAGGCGTTTGTCCCATCTTTTAAGGACGGTCTTATATTATCAGCTGATTATTCACAGATAGAACTTCGTATTTTAGCACATCTTTCACAAGATGACGTATTGTTGGACGCATTTAAGAATGATATAGATATACATACATATACCGCTTCACTGATATTTGATTGCGACATTAACGCGGTAGATAAGAAGATGCGTAGCCAGGCAAAGACCGTCAATTTCGGAATTGTCTATGGAATGAGCCCCTACGGGCTTTCAAAAGAACTTGGTATCAGCCCTGAAGTCGCAAAGAGCTTTATAGATGCTTATTTCTTGAGATATCCAAAGGTAAATGAATACATGCAGAGTCAGATAGATATTGCTAAGATAAAGGGCTACGTGCTTACTATGTTTAATCGCAGGCGCTATATACCTGAAATAAATTCACAAAATCACAATGTGCAGCAGTTTGCCGAGAGAACAGCCATAAATACGCCTATTCAGGGCTCAGCCGCGGATATGATCAAGATGGCTATGATACATATACATGATGCGATAATCGATAAGAACCTAAAAGGAAAGATGGTGCTTCAGGTTCACGATGAGCTTGTCTTTGATATACCAGAAAAAGAACTCGCGGATATGAGCGCTCTTATTAAGGTCGGAATGGAAAATGTAGTCAAATTAAACGTGCCTGTTAAGGTAAATATTTCTAGCGGGAAGAGCTGGATGGAAGCTTGATTATGAAGATACTTTTTTTATCGAGTGAAGTTGTGCCGTTTGTGAAGACAGGTGGTTTGGCGGATGTAGCCGGCGCTTTGCCTATAGCGTTGGAGCACCAGGGCGCGGATGTAAGGATAGCCTTACCCAGGTATAAGGAGATAAAGGCTGAGGGTAATACCGCGCAGATAGGTAAGGGAATAAAGGTCTATTTTATAGAAAATGACGCTCTTTATAACAAGGATGGTATATATGTCGATGGAAACGGTATAGACCATCCTGACAACTTAGAACGTTTCGCGTATTATTGCCAAGAGGTGCTCGAGCTTGTAAAGAGGGAAGGTTTTAAGCCCGATGTCATACATTGTAACGATTGGCAGACAGGGCTCGTCCCTGTCTATCTTAAAACCTTGTATAAGGGAGATGATTTTTTTAAAGATACAAAAACAGTGTTTACTGTACACAATCTTGCTTATACCGGGAGTTTTGATGAGAACCAATGGGCAAAGACAGGACTCGATAAGAGCCTTTTTAGCATAGATGGCTTGGAATATTACGGAAGGTTTAGCCTTTTGAAAGGAGGGCTTGTTTTCTCAGATGCTATTACCGCGGTAAGTCCTACATACGCAAAAGAGATCCAGACTAAAGAGTTCGGATGCGGTATGGAGGGCATATTGAAGTCTCGCGTAGATAGTCTGTACGGCGTTTTAAATGGCATAGATTATGATATATGGGATCCGTCAACAGATAGGGTTATTTATAAAAATTATTCTGCCGCGGATGTTGAGTCAAAGTATATTAATAAGGAGATGTTATTAAAGGAACTCGGGCTCCAGACAAGCATAGATTCGCCGTTAATAGGAACCGTAGGAAGATTAGCAGAGCAAAAAGGTTATGATATACTGGCAGACATAGTCGATACGCTTTGTGAGATGGATATAGGCTTCATATTGTTAGGTTCCGGCGAACAGCGTTACCAGCGTATTTTTGAGAAGGTTGCTAAAAAGCACCCATCGAATACGTCTGTTAACCTAATCTTTGACGCGGATCTTGCGCAGAAAATATACGCGGCATGCGATATATTCCTTATGCCTTCAAGATATGAGCCGTGTGGCTTGGGTCAGTTGATAAGTTTTAAGTATTTAACAGTCCCTGTTGTTAGAAAGACAGGCGGGTTAGCGGATACGGTAATTGAATATAGTCACGAGACAGGTGAAGGCAACGGCTTTTTGTTCAACGATTGTAAACCTGAACATCTGCTCAGTGCGATAAGAAAGGCAGTGAGCGTATACAAGGATAAACCGAGTTGGCTTAAGCTTATTAGAAAAATAGCAACCTATGATTTTTCATGGGATGAATCCGCCAGGAAATATTTAGAGATATACGATAAGATACTAGATACTAGATACTAGATACTAGATGCAAGGTAAAGGTTAAGGTAGAGGCGCATGATAATTGGAATTACAGGCGGCCTTGGGACGGGTACGTCTACCGTAGCAAGATATATAGCCACAGATTTAAAAGCTAAATTAGTAATTGCGGATAAGATTGCACATAGCCAGGTTAGCAACAATGCAGAGCTTATAAAACAGATCGTGCTTGTTTTTGGGGAAAAGATACTCGATAAATATGGTAAAATTGACAGGGCTAAGTTAGCAAAGAAGGCTTTTGCTAACGTGTCTAACCATAAGAAATTATGCGACATCGTACACCCTGCTATTATCGCGGAAATAGCTAATGCTAGCAAGGACGTGAATATCTCGGATGTTGTTATTGACGGACCCGTACTGATAGAATCAGGATTTTATAAGGAATGCGATATCTTGATTGTTGTTACTTCTTCTTTGTTGTTACAGCTTGAGCGGGCCTGCGCAAGAAAGGGGATAGCGAATAAGGATGCTTTAGCGCGTATACGTTTACAGATGCCACTTTACAAAAAAGCGCAATACGCGGACTATATAATAGATAATGGTGCTGCATTAACAGGATTGAGAAAACAATGCAGAGAGATTGCCTGTAAATTTAAGAACAAAAAATAAGGAGAAGATAAAATGGCTGTAGACGCAGCAGAGTTAAAAAAGATGAAGGTGTTGGAGCTTAATAAGATCGCGAGCGATCTTAAGGTTGATGGGATAAGCGGTCTTAAGAAACAGGACCTTATATTCAAGATATTGCAGTCACAGACACGGGGTGAAGGCGTAATAAACGGTGGTGGCGTGCTTGAGGTCTTGCCGGATGGTTTTGGCTTTTTGAGGTCACCTAATTATAACTATCTTCCTTGCCCGGATGATATCTATGTCTCACCGAGTCAGATAAGAAAATTTGATCTAAAGACAGGCGATACTGTGCATGGGCAGATAAGATCTCCGAAAGAAGGGGAGCGCTATTTCGCGCTTCTTAAAGTCGAGAGTGTTAATTTTACTGATCCTGAAAAGGCAAAAAACAAAATAGTCTTTGATAATCTAACCCCTCTTTATCCAACTGATAGGTTTTTGCTTGAGAATGACCCAAAAGACATATCGACCAGGGTTATAGATCTTTTAACGCCGATAGGAAAAGGGCAGCGCGGTATGATAGTGGCACCCCCTTATAGCGGGAAGACCGTAATACTTCAGAAGATCGCTAACGCGGTTACGATAAACGCGCCTGATACAATACTTATAGTGTTGCTTATAGACGAAAGGCCTGAAGAGGTTACGGATATGCAGCGTTCTGTTAAGGGTGAGGTAGTAAGTTCAACTTTTGATGAGCCGGCAGAGAGGCATGTTCAGGTAGCAGATATGGTTCTCGCTAAAGCTAAAAGGCTTGTTGAGCATAAAAAAGATGTTCTTATACTGCTTGATAGTATAACGCGACTTGCCCGTGCTTACAACTCGGTTGTGCCGCACAGTGGAAAGATACTCTCTGGAGGCGTTGATTCCAATGCGCTACATAAGCCTAAGCGATTTTTTGGCGCTGCCCGTAACATTGAGGAAGGCGGGTCTCTTACAATTATATCAACCGCCTTGGTAGATACAGGTAGCAGGATGGACGAGGTTATATTTGAGGAGTTCAAGGGGACAGGCAATATGGAGTTACAGTTAGATAGAAGCCTTTTTCAGAAAAGGATATACCCCGCTATAGATATAAAGCGGTCTAATACGAGAAAAGAAGAACTTTTGCTTGATCCAGATGAGCTTAAGCTTGTATGGGTGCTTCGTAAGGTGTTGAATGAATTACCCTCAGATGAGGCGATGCAGCTTATTATAGAAAAACTGGACAAGACAAAGACAAACGCGGAATTTTTAATGAGTATGAATAAAATTTAAAAGGGAGGTTAACAAAATGAAGAAGAAGATACACCCGGAATATCAAGAGACAACAATAACATGTGCATGCGGTGAGGTAATACATACCAGATGCACAAAGCCCAATATAAAGGTTGAGATTTGTTCTAAATGTCACCCATTTTTTACGGGCAAGCACAAGCTTATTGATTCTGCTGGTAGAGTTGAGAAGTTTATGAAGAAATATGGAAAGAAGTGATAGGCAGGGTCAAAACAAGAGTAAAACATGTTTGAATCATTATTAAAGAAAAAGAATCGCGCTGAAGAGCTTAAGAAACTTTTGGCTGACCACGAAGTCTTAAAGGATAGGGCTCTTTACCAAAGATATGCCAAAGAGCTTTCTTCCACGTCTTTTATAGTGCAACGCTATGATGATTATATCTTATGCGATGAGGAGAAGTCCAAGCTCGAGTCTATGCTTAATGAAAAGCACGAACCGGATTTTATTGAGTTAGCGCAGGCAGAGATAGAAGAACTTGATGCCAAGCTTGGCAGTATTAAAATTGAGCTGGAGCAGATGCTGATTGAAGATGACCCTGATGCTGACCGTAATGTAATCATGGAGATACGTGCCGGAACAGGGGGATTAGAAGCGTCCCTGTTTGCTGCGGATCTGTATAGAATGTACTCTAAGTACGCGCAGGAAAGAGGATGGAAGGTTGATGTGATGAATACATCAAGCTCAGAGGCAGGTGGCATAAAAGAGGTAGTCCTATCTATTGAAGGTAGTGGTGTTTACAGAAGATTTCAGTATGAGAGCGGTACTCATAGAGTCCAGCGCGTGCCATCAACAGAGTCACAGGGCAGAGTTCACACATCTGCGGTAACTGTTGCGGTATTGCCTGAAGCGGAGGATGTAGATGTTAGTATTGATCCAAAGGATATACGTGTTGATGTATACCGTTCGAGTGGGCATGGAGGTCAAAGTGTAAATACAACAGACTCTGCTGTGCGCATAACTCATATTCCAACAGATATAGTCGTTACATGTCAGGATGAGCGTTCACAGCTTAAGAATAAGATTAAAGCTATGAAGGTTTTGCGTTCACGTATCTTCGACAGGGCGAGACAGGAACATGCAGCAAAGATATCTAATGATAGAAAGAGTCAAGTAGGTTCTGGTGATAGAAGTGAAAAGATAAGAACGTATAATTTTCCGGACAGGCGGATTACCGATCATAGGATAGGCCTTACGCTCCATAGGTTAGAGGCGGTGCTTCACGGTGACTTGGATGAGATTATAAACAACCTTATAGCTGCAGATAAAAAGGCAAGGCTAGAGAGCCTGTAAGTCTTCGAACCTGTTTCTAATTCAAAGGGGACGGTGGTTGTAACATAATCCACTGTCTTCTTAGGATTGGAAGCAGGTTCAAGCACTTATTTATCGTGAAGAGAAAAAAGGATTATTTATAGTGAAGAGTTCTGTTGCTGGGCTTGCATTCAGGCTAAAAAAAGCAGGAATCACTTCAAGCCGCGTTAATGCGGAGGTTATATTGAGTGAGGCCATAGGCTGTCGCATAATAGATTTATATATGCATGAGATTACATTAAGCCCGGAGCATACAGAGTTTGTTGAGAAGATGGTAGCTGCCAGGATAGGTGGTAAGCCTTTGCAGCATATAACTGGTAAAGCAAATTTTTATGGGAATGACCTTTTTATCAGAGAAGGGGTCTTTATACCAAGGCCTGAGACTGAGGTGCTGGTAGATATTGCGATAGATTTAGCGCATACAATCCAACTTGCGATGAGTAGTTCGGAACTTAAGATTCTTGATATGTGTACAGGAAGCGGCAATGTCGGTATCTCATTGACAAAGGCCTTAACCCAGTGTAAAATAACAAGTTCTGATATTTCAGACAAGGCTTTAAGGGCAGCATTGAAAAATGCAGCCTTGAACTCTGTTTCTGAAAATATGGAGTTTATAAAGGCTGATCTTCTTGATATTCCTGAAGAATACAGGGAAAGCTTTGATATAATAGTTTGTAATCCCCCATATATTAGATCTGGGGATATAGATAGTCTCCCTGATGAAGTAAAGAGAGATCCGATAGAGGCGCTAGATGGTGGCGTTGATGGTATGAGTTTTTATCGCCGTATTGCAGAGGCCTCTCCCGATTTCTTAAAAAAAGGAGGCTCTTTGGTGCTAGAGCTTGCTGATGATCTAAGCAAGGATGTAAAAAGATTTGTTGAAAGTACGGGGCGTTTTAATAGTATAAAGCTTTTTAAAGATTTAAATAACATAGAACGGGTTATAATAGCCCACTTGAACAAGAATTGACACCGTAAACCAAATACCGAGCACCGAGATCATGGATAAACTCATAATAGAGGGCCCTACTAGATTATCAGGAGATGTCAGGATCGATGGCGCAAAAAACGCAGCCTTACCGATAATGGCGGCATGCCTACTCTCCGAAGGTAAATCTGTTATTAAAGGTGTTCCTCAACTTAGCGATGTATATACTATGTGTAAGATATTACGTGTAGTAGGGGCTAAGGTAAATTTTTCAGATGGCACTCTTGAGATATCTCCGGGCGCTTATACCGGTAATACTGCTGCTTATAGTTATGTTAGTACCATGCGTGCCTCTATATGCATACTTGGGCCTCTTCTCGTGAGACAGCTTTATGCCAAGGTCTCCTTGCCGGGTGGTTGTATAATAGGACCACGCCCAATCAATATACACACCAAAGGTCTAAGCGCTCTTGGAGCGGACATTAAGGTTGAACATGGTTATCTGATAGCAAAGACAAGAGGATTAAAAGGTAATACAGTATATCTCGGCGGGACTTTTGGTTCATCTGTGTTGGCTACAGCAAATGTTATGATGGCAGCGACTTTGGCTAAAGGCAAGACCATTATCGAGTATGCAGCATGTGAACCGGAGATAGTTGATCTAGCTGAATTTCTTATAAAGATGGGAGCTAAAATCAAGGGCCATAGGACTCATACCATAGAAATTGAAGGTGTAAAGCGTTTACGCGGAGCTACACATAAGATTATACCTGATCGCATAGAAGCAGCTACCTACATGATAGCTGCTTGCGCTACAAAAGGAGATATTACCGTTAGAGGGGCTAATATCAATCATTTGGGGGCTCTGATAGACATACTTACAGAAGCTGGGGCGGTAATCACAAAAAAACCAAACAGCGCTATAAGGGTAAGGGCTAGCCGTAGGTTAAATACGATAGGTTTAGCAACGTTACCATACCCGGGTTTTCCCACTGATTTACAGGCGCAATTGATGGCTCTTATGGCGGTATCCAATGGCATAGCTATTATTACAGAGAAGATATATCCGGAGAGGTTTATGCATGTGGGCGAGTTAAACAGGATGGGCGCGCAGATAAGCCTTGAAGGAGACAGCGCTATTATACGTGGCGTAAAGAATTTAAGTGGTGCGGAAGTGATGGCATCAGATCTTCGGGCATCAGCTGCCCTGGTGATAGGTGGGCTGATCGCTAAAGGCAAGACTACAATTTCAAGAATATACCACCTTGATCGAGGATATAAGGATATGGAAAAGAAACTTTCGCTATTAGGAGCGAAGATTAAAAGGGTAAAATCATAACATAAGGAGATAATGTAATGGCAGTAATGATACGATTGAAGAAGATGGGAGCTAAGGGCAAACCGCATTTTAAGATCATAGTCTGTGATAAGCGCAGGAGCAGGAATACAAGGGCTATAGAGGAGCTTGGTTTTTACGACCCCTCTAAGAATCCCGCTCTTGTCAAGATAGATAAAGAGCGCGCAGATTACTGGATAGGTGTTGGCGCACAGATGACTGATACGATAAAGAGCATTGTTAAGAAGAATAACAAAAAAATATAACGTATTAAGTATTAAGATTAGGCTATAAGTTATATAAAATTAAGATTTAATCTAATGCTTAATTCTTACAACTTAATGCTTAACGCTATTCACGCATATGGCTTAGGATCTCAGTATATATGAAGATAGACATATTGACGCTTTTTCCGGGTATGTTTGAGGCGCTAATCTCTGAATCTATTATAGAACGTGCTCAGAGATTTTCGAAAGTAAGCATACGCACGCATAATATAAGGGATTTTACTACTAATAAACATCGCAAGGTTGATGATAAGCCTTTTGGCGGAGGTCCGGGCATGGTATTACAGTGTCAGCCTGTTATTGATACAATAAACAGTGTAAAGGCCTTATCACCACGCGCAAAAGTGATACTTATGAGTCCGAGGGGTAAGATACTTGATCATTCATTATGCCTGTCTCTTTCCAAGGCAGCAGGGCTTATACTGGTATGTGGACATTATGAAGGCGCGGATGAGAGGATTAGGGGGTATGTAGATCAGGAGATATCAATAGGAGATTATATATTGACCGGCGGTGAATTACCTGCTATGGTGTTGGTAGACAGCGTAGTGAGGCTCTTGCCCGGTGTGCTTGGCCATGATCAGTCTAATATAGACGAAAGTTTTAGTAATGGCTTATTAGAGTATTCGCAATATACGAGGCCTGCTGATTACAGCGGTAAAAAGGTGCCGGAGCTGCTTGTTTCAGGTAATCATAATATTGTGAAATCATGGAGAAAAAAAGAGGCTGTTTTTAAGACTATGCACCAGAGGCCCGACCTGATAAAGCACATAAGCCAGTTGGAGATATAATTATAAATGAGTGTTCGAAACAGTTATAGGTCTAAATACAAGAAAAGGAGACAGCGGTATGAGCAAGATTAAGGAAGTTGAGGCAAAACATATAAAGAAAGATGTGCCTAAATTCTCAGTTGGCGACACAGTAAAAGTGTATATAAGAATTACTGAAGAAGATAAGCATAGGCTTCAGGCGTTTGAGGGGATAGTTATCTCGAAAAAAGGCTCCAGTGTAAAGGAATCCTTTACTGTAAGGCGCGTTTCTTATGGCGAGGGTGTTGAGAGAACATTCTCACTTCACGCGCCTAGCGTGGACAAGGTAGAGATAACCAGGAGAGGAAAGGTGCGCCGCGCAAAACTTTATTACCTGAGAAATAAGGTTGGCAAAAAGACAACGGTTAAAGAAAAGATTGTATCTACTCCAAAGAAAGAGAAATAAGCTGCTTCATCAGGAAGATAATGCCAGAGGTTCAGGGTATAGGTCTGTTGCTGGTGTCGATGAAGCCGGTAGGGGGCCTTTGGCAGGGCCGGTTGTTGCTTCTTCCGTCATACTTAAAAGGCATGATTTTTCAGTCAGGATAGATGATTCTAAAAGGCTTAATCCTCACGCAAGAAAACGCGCGTATGAGGAGATACTTGATAAGGCTATAATAGGTATTGGTATTGTTTCAGAGACTGTTATTGATAATATAAATATATATCACGCTACAATGCTAGCAATGGAGAGATCGATACTAGACCTTCGCTGCACGCCTGATCTTTTACTTATAGATGGAAATATGCGGTTGCGTCTTACTGTGCAGCAACGCACTATTGTAAAAGGCGATCAGAAAAGCCTGTCTATCGCATGCGCATCAATAGTCGCTAAGGTTACACGTGACCGGCTACTTGAGTTTTATGATAGCATCTTTCCCGGATATGGCTTTTACAGGCATAAAGGTTATGGAACCAAGGAGCACATTAACGCAATTCTTAAAAAAGGGTTTTCACCTATACATAGACGCAGCTTTCGTGTAAAATAAGAAAGTTCGAAACTGTTTCAATACTTAAACATAAGGTAATAACAACATGCCTTCCGACATAGAGATAGCTCAGCGCGTAAAGCCGAAGCAGATAACCGAGATAGCAAAATCTGCTGGTATAAAAAATGATGAGCTCATGCCTTACGGTAACCACATAGCCAAGGTATCTCCCTCGCTTCTTTCAAGATTAAAAAGCAAACCCAATGGAAAACTTATATTAGTTACTTCTATAACGCCTACAAAATATGGCGAAGGTAAGACATCTACCGCTATAGGGTTGGCGCAGGGATTCGGAAGATTAAAGAAAAAAGCCCTTCTCTGCTTGCGTGAGCCTTCTCTTGGGCCTATGTTTGGCATAAAAGGTGGCGCATGCGGCGGAGGCTATTCCCAGGTAATACCTATGGAGGATATAAACCTTCATTTTACCGGTGATGGTTACGCGGTATCCGGGGCGAATAATCTGCTTTGCGCTATGCTTGATAGCAGTATTTATTTTGGTAACAAGCATAATATAGATACAAACAATATACAATTGAGGCGGACTATAGATATAAGCGATAGAACCCTACGACAGATAGATTTTAATATCGATAAAAAGATTTCTTATAAAAGTGGCTTTGATATTATCGCCGCATCTGAAACAATGGCCATCCTCGCTTTAAGTACAGGCATAGCAGATCTGCAAAACAGGCTTTCTCGTATGACGATCGCTTTTACAAAGAAGAATAAGCCTGTTACCCCTAAGACCTTAAACGCGGTCGGTTCCATGAGCGCGCTTTTAGCTAATTCCATTATGCCTAATCTTGTCCAGACAATAGAAGGTAACCCCGCTTTTGTCCATTGCGGGCCTTTCGCAAATATCGCGCATGGCGCGAACAGCATTATGTCCATGTTGATGGGTTTGAAACTGGCTGATTATGTAATCACAGAAAGTGGTTTTGGTTCTGATCTTGGCGCGGAGAAATTTTTTGATATCGTATGTCGTCAAGGAAAATTAAAACCAGAGCTAGCGGTCATAGTTGTTTCCCAGAGAGCTATAAAATTGCATGGTATGGCTAATCTCGTAAAACATATAAATATAATAAGGTGTTTTGGGATAGAGCCTGTAGTCGCGATAAATAAATTTCCTACTGATACGGATAAATCGCTTAAGAGAATCAAGGCTTGCTGTCAGGCTCTTGGAGTGGATAGCTATATTTCAGATGCTGTGGCCAGAGGAGGTTACGGAGCAACAGACCTGGTAGAGGGCTGCATACGCATGCTTAAAAAGAATGAATCCAGGTTCAAGCCTCTTTACGAGCAGGAGTTAAGCGCAAAGAAGAAGATAGAGATTATCGCTACAAGAGTATATGGTGCAAAGGGGGTCAATTACAGCTTACAGGCGAAGAAAGACCTTAGGGTAATAGAAGATCTTGGATTGAATAGGCTAGCTGTTAATATAGCTAAAACGCAGTTTTCCATATCCGATAACCGTTTATTAAAAGGTGCTCCTGAAGGGTGGAAATTAAATATACATAAGATAAGAATATTCTCAGGCGCAGGTTTTATTGTTCCTGTATGCGGTAATATACTGCTTTTGCCAGGACTACCTAAGAAGCCTGCGGCATGTAATATCACAGCTGATAGGCATGGTAAGATCAAAGGGTTGTTTTAAGGGCTTTTTTTTGAGCAATATAAAGGAGATCATATTATGAAATATATAGATAAGAGTATAAGATATTATTCTGATAGATTGGCAGCTAAAACACCTACTCCAGGCGGAGGAAGTACGGCTGCTCTGCTGGGGGTTTTGGGTTGTGGACTCTTAAGCATGGTAGCTAATTTTACTTTAGCGGGAAAAGGTTTTAATGGATATAAAGAGAGGTCACAAAAAGCATTGAAAAAATCAGAATCGATAAGAGAGAAGATGGCAGATCTTATTGATAAGGATATAAAGGCGTATGAGAACCTGTCAAGGGCGTTTAAGAAGTATAAGGATAATGTCGTTAGTTTGCAACCAGCTTTAAAAAGGGCGATAACTCCGCCGGCCAATATATGTAGTTACGCTTATAAAGCAACTGCGATAGCTCTTGAACTGGCATATGTGGCAAATAAACATATCTTATCAGATGTAATAGTCGCTATTTATACACTTGATGCCGCGTTTGAATCAGCTTTAGCAAATATCAATGTTAACTTAGAGCATGTGAAAGACAAAAAATACGTTATAAACAATACAGAAATATACGGAAGGCTTCAGCGTGAGATGAAGAAACTTAAGACGGATGTTTTGTCAAAAGCCAGGGAAAGGATGCATACATAAGATGGGCGCAATAATACTCAATGGCAGTAAAAAAGCCGATGAGATAAAACATGAGTTGAGTGACAGGATAGGCTCTTTAAAGTCCTTAACAGGTTCCGCGCCTAGGTTAGTAGCTTTGCAGATAGGTGAAGGCGGCACTTTCTCTGTTTACGCGAATTCGCAGAAAAAAATAGCAGATGAAATCAAGATGGATTATGAGCTTATTAAGCTTGCGGGCTCTGTATCAGAACAGGATCTGATACAGAAGATTATTCAGTTTAATAGTGACGAAAGTGTTACTGGAATTATATTGCAGTCGCCTTTGCCTGATTGTTTCGATATTATTAAGATAACATCCTTTATATCATCGGATAAGGATGTTGAGGGGATTAGCCCTGAGAACAAGGGAAAACTTCTTCTTAACGCGTACAAGGTGGTGCCGCCAACAGCATCGGCTGCGATGGAGCTTATAAATCTTTGCGATACAGATCTATATGGTAAAGAGGCGGTTATAATAGGCCATAGTGCTATAGTCGGCAAGCCTCTCGCGATGCTTCTTCTTGATAAACTCGCAACAGTTACTGTATGTCATATTGCCACTAGCGATAAGGGCAACCTAATAGAGCACACTAGGAGGGCCGAGTTGCTCGTAGTTGCTGTAGGAAGGCCGGAGTTTGTTAAAGGGGACTGGATAAAAGAAGGGGCCATTATAATAGATATAGGGATTAATCGGGTTGATGGTAAGATTGCAGGTGACGTAGATTTTGATGCAGCGAGTAAGGTGGCCTCTTTTATTACGCCCGTGCCTGGCGGCGTTGGGCCGCTTACTACGACTATGTTAATGCGCAACTGCGTTGAACTTTTTCAGAAGCAGAAAGGCGTAGCATGATAATAACAAAAAAGAAAACATCAGAACAGATTCTTAGCTCGCTTAAAAAAAGCAAGAGAGTTTTTCTCATAGGATGCGCTCAATGCGCGACTGTTTGCAAAACCGGGGGCGAGGAACAGGTCAACGAGATGGAGAGCGATCTGCAAAGCAAAGGCTTAGAGGTTACAGGTAAGGCTATACTTGACCCTGCATGCCACCTAGTTAAGGTAAAACAGCTTTTTTATAAGAATAAAAAAGTCTTTGAGCAGACAGACGCCGTACTTGTTTTAGCTTGTGGTGACGGTACGCAGGTTATAAAAGATGGCACTAAGGTTAAGAAAGTTGTACCCGCGCTTGAGACATTATTTCTTGGTGAGGTAGAGCGCGGCGGCCATTTTACGCAGAAATGTATACTTTGCGGCGAGTGCATTATTGACAGGACAGCAACGATATGTCCTCTAACGGTCTGCACCAAAGGCCTACTTAATGGGCCATGTGGTGGTTCAAAGAATGAGAAATGTGAGGTAGACAAGGAACGAGATTGCGGCTGGATACAGATATATAAAAAATTAAAAGAATCAGGGGACTTGGATAACATGAGGCAAATTTGTAAACCGCATGATTATTCAAAGCAGCTTAAGCCCCAGAAGGTTATATTGTAGGTATTTGAAACAGCTCCAATATTTAGAAAAAGGATTTAATTATAATGAATTTGGAAAAGGCTATAAAATCAAATAAGTTCATAGTTACAAGTGAGGTAGGCCCACCAAAAGGTTCTGATGTGACAAAGATGCTGGAGGAGGCGAAGCCACTTATCGGTAAGGTTGACGCGATTAATGTTACTGACCTTCAGAGCGCTGTGATGAGGCTCGGTTCTCTTGCGGGTTCCTACCTTATTAAGCAGATCGGCATAGATCCTGTTTTCCAGATAACATGCCGTGACAGGAACAGGCTTGCGCTTCAATCGGATATACTTTCCGCTGCTTGTCTCGGTATTGAAAATATCCTTGTTTTGACCGGGGATCATCCTTTAAGTGGAGACCACCCGCAGGCAAAACCTGTATTTGACCTTGATTCTGTACAGCTCTTAGATATTATAAAGGGTTTGCAACAGGGAAGAGATAGTGAAGGAAATAACCTTAATAGCAAACCGAGATTTTGTGTTGGAGCGGTAGTAAATCCATGTGCGGATCCATTGGAGCCTGAGCTCATAAAGATGGAGAAGAAGATAGCCTCAGGGGTACAATTCTTTCAGACACAGGGCGTATTTGATATAAAAAGGTTTAAGGAGTTTACCGCAAAGGTTGCAGGGTACAATATTCCGATTATAGCAGGTATTATATTACTAAAGTCCGGAAAGATGGCAAGGTATATGAATGAGAATGTGGCTGGTATATATGTACCTGAGAACCTGATACAAGAGATAGAGAATGCTTCAGACAAGCATAAGAAGTCTATTGAGATCGCTGTTAGGATGATTAATGAGCTTAGAGGCCTTTGCCGTGGTGTTCACATTATGCCTATAGGTTGGGAGAGGCTTGTGTCAGAGATTATAGATGCTTCGGGCATATAAGGTTGCGTCATTAAATAGCTAGATACTAGATGCAAGGGTATGGAACTAAAGGTTTTGGATTCATTGTTTTATACTATATATAATCTGAATATAATCCGATACAAGGAGGCTAGAAATGAAGGTAAAGCTTAAGGTTGACAGGCTTACAACTACAAGCCTATATAGAAGATTTAGTATCGCTTTTGTGTTTATGTCGCTTGTCCCTATAGTTCTGATACTTTTTATAGTACATTATTTAAAATTAGAACCCTTATTGAATAAGCAACTGCCTTTTTTTAATCTAACTATTTTGCTGGTAGTCCTTTTAAGCCTGGCTTCGTTTGATCTTATAAGAAGAAGTATGGTAGCTCTGGCTAGTTTTAGCGGTAACGCTAAAGAGATAGCTAGCGGGAATTACGGTCAAAAGGTTAAGGTAACTAATGGGGATGAGATAGGCGATATCGCTAATTCCTTTAACAAGATAACAGACGAGCTTCAGAAGAAGATAAAAGACCTTGAAGAGTCGAAAAAACTCTTAAATAATATAATGAACAAGATAGGTTCCGCTGTTACTTCAGCCAGGGGCATAGAGAATCTGCTTGAACTAGTTTTACAAACATTGATAACAGGTATATCCGCTACATCCGGAGCGATATTTCTTTTTGAAGAGGGCAAGAACAACCTTGTAATGAAGGTCGGTTACCATGTATCTAGCAAGCTGCATGAGATCAATATAGATTCTGAAAAAGGCTTAATAGGCAGGGTAATAGAGCTTAAGAAACTTGAAGTGGTATCTCATGTAAGTACTAACGCTGCCGCGTATTTTGAATTTAAGAGCGGCTTGACGAAAGATTCTATTATGGTTGCCCCGCTTCTCTGCAAGGGCAAGGTTCACGGAGTTCTAGTGGTCAGCGATAAGCTTAATCATGAGTCTTTTGACAAAGATGATATTACATTACTTTCAAATGTTACAGCTCAGATATCTATAGCGATTGAGAATTTTGAACTTAATGAAGACGCTGAGAAGACATATTTGGAGACAATAACAGCACTAGCGCTTGCTGTTGAGGCAAAAGATACATATAGCAAAGGTCATATAGACAGGGTGGCTAATTATGTAGAACGCCTTGGAACAGCTATGAAGCTCGATGGCGAGATGATGAAGATTCTAAAAAATGGTGCTATTCTTCATGATGTAGGTAAGATAGGTGTGAGGGATGAGGTCTTAAAAAAACAGGGCCCTCTTGATAAAGAAGAGCAGAAAGAAATGGAAGAACACGTTATTATAGGTGTAAACATTATAAAGCCTATAAGGCACATGTCAGCGTTGTGTGATCTCGTGCGTAACCATCAAGAGCTATATGATGGAAGTGGTTACCCCGATCGCTTAAAGGGCGAAGAGATACCAATAACCGCACGAATAATAAAAGTTTGTGACGCGTATGATGCGATGACAACAGATAGGCCATACCGCAAAGGCATGAGCAAAGAGAGTGCGAAAAAAGAGCTTATTGCTAAAAAAGGAAAAGATTTTGACCCTGAAATAGTAGAAAAATTTATAAATATCATATGAACAAAATAACATTTAATACCCTTATAGAAAAAAAGAAACAGTCTATACCTATAACAGTACTTACAGCGTATACTTTCCCCATAGCTTCAATAATAGACAATTCAGGCATAGATATTATCCTGGTTGGTGATTCTGTAGCGAATACCGAACTGGGATTAGAATCTACGAATTCAGTTACAATGTGTGAGATGATCCATCACGCAAAGGCTGTAAGGCGAGGTGTTAAAAACGCCTTGATTATCGGAGATATGCCCTATGAATCTTACCAGCTTAATGTATCTGACGCGCTTGATAACGCGAAACGTTTTATGGAAGAAGCAGGTTGTGACGCTGTGAAACTCGAATGGTTTGAAAAATGCCCTGATGCGACAGAGGCTATTGTGAAAGCAGGCATTCCCGTGATGGGGCATATAGGGCTTACGCCGCAAACAGCGGATAAGATCGGTGGATTTAAGGTCCAGGGCCAGGATGCGAAAAGTGCCTTGCATCTGATTGATCAGGCGCTTTTGTTGGAAGATATCGGTATATTCAGTATTATTCTCGAATGCGTGCCAAGTATTCTTGCGGGGATTATAACTAAAAAACTTCGAGTTCCTACTATCGGAATAGGCGCCGGATCTGATTGTGATGGACAAGTGCTTGTTACGCACGATATATTAGGGTTTATAAAAGGAAAAAAGAAACCAAAATTTGTCAAAGAGTACGTTGATATATATTCAGTAATAGCAGATGCTGTCGCAACCTATAAGAAGGAAGTAGAAGGTAAGATTTTTCCTCTAAAGGATCATTCCTATTCAATGAAAGCTGAGGAAGCTCAAAGGCTAGCGGATAATTGCAAATAAGCGATTAAAGATCCGTGTTCGAAACAGTTTCAATACTATATTTACAGGAGCAATTGAATGAAGATAGCAGTAGTAGGCCCAGGAGCTATGGGGTGTCTTTTTGCGGCCCTATTAACGCGGACAAAATCAGATGATGAAATATGGCTTCTGGATAAATATCCAGCGCGCGCGAATATAATAAAGGCAAAAGGCTTAACTGTAGAAGGTGTAGAAAATTTTAAATCGCGTATAAATATTACAGCAAATCCCAATGATATCGGACATTCCGAGCTTGTTACAATATGCACAAAATCTTATGATACGGAAGCAGCCCTTGGTTCTATCGAGCCTCTTTTAAAAGATGATACGAATATACTCTCCTTGCAGAATGGTATAGGCAATATGGAGCTTATAGAGTCCCTTGTAGGAGAAGACAGGACTGTATGCGGCATGATCACTCATGGGGCAGTTTTAATTGAAGATGGCAGGGTAAGGCAGTCGGGTAAATGTGAAGCGGTAATTGGAAAACCTACTGGCAGGATATTTAGGGATCTGCGCAATATATCAAGCTTACTTAACAATGTGGGCATCCCGACAAAGATATCAAGAGATGTAAACGGGGTTATTTGGAGTAAGCTTATAATTAATTCCGGCATCAATGCTTTATCTTTAATATGCCGGCTTTCAAATGGCGAACTTCTTAAGTATGAAGGCACCAAGGAGTTGATGCGTCAGGCTGTAATAGAGGCTACAAAGGTTGCTAAAAAGAAGAAGATTAAGCTTATTTTTGATGATCCTTTACAGAAGGTAGAATCGGTCTGTAAAAATACGTATTCTAATACATCTAGTATGTTGCAGGATGCTATGCGTAAGAAGGAGACGGAGATAGAGTTTATTAACGGTGCAGTGGTAAGGCATGCGAAAAGTTCCGGAGTCAAGGCCCCGGTTAATGAGATGTTAACTCAATTGGTTAATGTTATTGAATCAAGCTATAAGGAGCAAGCTAAGATATGATTATCATAGGTGAAAGAATAAATTCAACACGTAGCAGTATTAAGAGAGCTTTGGTAGATAATGATATGAGTTTTTTGATGAATGAAGCGCAAGAGCAGCTTGATTGTGGCGCGGAATTTATTGATATTAACACAGCCGCGACTCTTGAAAACGAAGAGTCCAGTCTTTTGGCTCTCATACGTAATATACAGGATAAATTTGGTTGCAAGATAAGTATCGACAGCCCTGATGCCGGAATTATGAAATCAGCGCTTAGAATGTGCGAAGATAAGCCTTTTATAAACTCTATCTCGGGTGAGGAGAAGAGGCTTGCCCTGCTGGATGATTTTGCTGGGGATGAGAGTTACATAATCGCGCTTGCTATGAACAACGATGGCATGCCGAATGCGATAGATGATAGGGTATCTATCGCGGAGGAGATCATATCTAAAGCGGTATCAAAGGGTATTGACAAGAATAATATATTTATAGACCCTCTCGCGAAGCCTATCAGCACGGAACCAAAGCAGGCACATTTTTTTCTTGAGTCAGTAAGGCTCTTAAAGGCAAAAGGCATAAGATGCATAGGGGGATTGAGTAATGTTTCTTTTGGATTGCCCAGACGAGACCTGCTAAACGCGGTATTTATAAAACTTGCCATAGAAGCCGGTATAGACGCCGCTATAATTGATCCTACACAGAATTTGGTAAGAGATTTATTAGGCGGTAAAGAGCTGGACAAGGAGGCTATCTCTCTTGTGCAAGATGCCTTACTTGGCAGAGATGAGTACCTGATGAACTATATTAAGGCCTTTCGCGCCGGGATGCTTAATATCTAGTAATATAGACAACGGTGGAAAAAATATGCCCAAAAAGATATTTATAGCGGCAACGCGCCAAAATGATGGAAAGACTACCTTCTCATTGGGCCTTATGGCTATGCTTAAGGAGCGATTTAATAATATAGGTTTTATAAAGCCTATTGGCCAGCGTTATCTTGTTGAGCAGGGGTATAACATAGATGAGGATTCTTATCTTATAGATGAAATCTTTGGGATAAAATCAAGCCTCAAAGATATGTCGCCTATAGCTATAGAGAAAGGTTTTACGCAGCGTTATATAGAAAACCCGGATCGTGCCCCACTGGAAAAACAGATCAAAGATTCGTTTCAAAAGATATCAGAAGGCAATGACCTGGTTGTTATAGAGGGCACAGGCCATGCTGGCGTTGGCTCGGTCTTTGATATGTCAAATGCTGTTGTAGCTAAGATGCTTGGTTCTAAGGTTGTTATAATATCTTCAGGCGGTATAGGTAGGCCCATAGATGAGGTTATGTTATCTGTCCCGCTTTTTCAGAAGGTAGGCGTTGAGATAGCAGGGGTTGTCGTTAACAAGGTACAGGCAGCAAAGTATAAGAAGATTAATAGCCTGGTAAGGCGGGGTTTTAAACAACATGGCTTAGAGGTGTTAGGGGTTATCCCTTATGTAGGAATGCTTGATATGCCGACAATGGAACATATACAGGATAAGCTAAAAGGGAAATTTATAAGTGGCTCTGATAGCAATGTTTTAAAGATTATAAACAATATAGTTATCTCGACCGGTAAGCCAAGAGTAGTTTTCAGGCAGATGCGCGAGCGAAACCTTATCATTACTTCCGGCGATAGGGAGGAGCTTATTACATATCTTTTGAAGTTAGTAACCAGGAAAAAGGAATACTCAGACCTTATAACGGGCTTTGTCATTACCTGCGGTTTTATGCCAAACAGAAAAATACGAAAGATGCTTGAGAAAAGTGGTATACCTACTCTTATTGTTGAGGACGATACCTACGCTGTTATTACTAAGCTTGATGAGATGATCGTAAAAATACATCCAGGCGAAGAAGAAAAGATAAATATGATAGCGCACCTGGTGCGAAATCATATTGATTTAGAGCCCCTCCTCGCAAAACTTTAAACCGTTTATTTTATATTCATGAAAATTTTTTTTTATGTAGCTACAATAATAATTTTTTTGGCTATCGTTTCTTCGCTATCTACTGATACGCAAGAACGCACAGAATATAAGATGGGCACCTTTGTAAGTATCAGGCTTTTTGGTTTTAAGTGGTACAAGTTTGATTCTGCTTTTAATAAAGCTTTTTCCGCTATAGATAACATTAGCAATATCGCTAATATGTACAAAGAAGATAGTGAAGTAAGCAGAGTCAATAAAATCGCTTACAAGTCACCGGTAGTTGTAAGCAATGACCTCTTTTTGCTGATAAAAGATTCGAAGGCTTTATATGATGCAAGTGGTGGCGCGTTTGATATAACTGTCGCGCCGCTTGTTGAGCTTTGGGGGCCTTATCAGGATAGAGACGCAGTGCCTGACAAAGAGAGCATTCAAAGTGTTTTACATTATGTAGGCTCTGATAAGCTTGTTTTAGATCATCAGAAGAGAACAGTGTTTTTTAAAAAAGAAGGCATGAAGATCGATTTATCGGCTATCGCGAAAGGCTATGCCGTTGACAAGTCTATAGAAGCTATAAAGGAATGCGGTTTCAGTTCAGCGCTGGTTAATGCGGGCGGTGATATTTTTTGCTTGGGAAAAAAGGATTTTTTATTTTCCTGGAGAATAGGTATACAAGATCCGCGCAAGAGGGAGGGTATCGTTGAGATATTGAGACTCTCCGATTCTGCGGTAGCGACATCAGGAGGCTACGAACAATACTTTGTTTATAAGGACAAAGATTATACGCATTTATTACATCCGAAGACAGGCTATCCTGTTGAATCAGTATTTTCATCCACGACAGTAATCGCGAAACGCTGTTTTATAGCAGATGCTATAGCTACCGCTGTTGCTGTTGGCGGAAGGGATCTGATATCTGGGTTCAAGGAGATATATAAGGATATAATTATAATAGCATATGAATAAGCATGAAGAACAGCTCTGATTTTTTGCTAAATAATACTTGCATATTTTAATGATATAACATATAATCTTTTTCAATTAACATCAAACGCGCTAGTTACTAATCTGCAGTGTCAGCTTATTTCATATATTGATGTAATGAAGCTTTATGGTCAGATTTTATGGATAATTAAGCTAGCCAAATAAAACATAATTGTATAACAACAGAAGGGAGCAGTATAATGCAGGCCTTGTTTTATATCGCGCCAATAAGTTCATTAATCGCACTTATCTTTTCGGGGTTCTTAAGTTTTAAGATACTTAAGAAGGATGAGGGTACGGATAAGATGAAAGAGATAGCCCAGGCAGTAAGAGAAGGCGCTCAGGCTTACATGAGAAGACAGTATTCTGTAGTGGGCATATTTTTTATAGTGGTATTTTTTATCCTGCTCTATCTTGCTTATCGCGGCTATCTTGTTATGTTTGTTCCATTTGCTTTCATAACCGGAGGTTTTTTCTCAGGCCTTTCAGGTTATATCGGCATGAATATAGCTACCAGCGCGTCTTCACGTACAGCTAACGCTTGCAGAGAAAGTTTAAATGGCGGATTACGTATAGCCTTCGATTCAGGCACTGTTATGGGTTTTACTGTTGTTGGACTTGGCCTTCTTGATTTGACAGTATGGTTTTTTATACTCGATTGGTTTTATTCAACTCATCCGATACCAGCAGGCTTTGATAAGGTGCTTGCCATAACAAGTACTATGCTTACTTTTGAATTAGGTGCGAGTGCGCAGGCCCTATTCGCGAGAGTTGGCGGAGGTATATTTACAAAGGCTGCGGATGTTGGAGCTGACCTTGTGGGTAAGGTGGAGATTGGCATGCCTGAAGATGACCCAAGAAATCCTGCTGTTATCGCTGATAATGTTGGCGATAATGTTGGCGATGTAGCTGGTATGGGCGCGGATCTTTATGAGTCCTATGTTGGATCAATGGTGGCTACAGCAGCCTTGGGCGCGGCAGCGGGACTAGGAATGAATGGGGTTAAGGTTCCAATGATTATGGCAGGAACAGGTGTAATATGCTCTATAATAGGTACGTTTTTTGTTAAATGCAAGGAGGACGCTACGCAAGGGACTCTGCTAAAGGCTCTGCGAAAAGGTGTAATTGTAGCGGCAGCACTTGTCGCGATATCAAGTTTTTTTATTATCAAATATAGCTTAGGTATGGAATATATAGGTGTATATTATTCTGTACTTGCGGGGCTTTTGTGTGGAATCGTAATAGGATTTTCAACGGAATACTATACATCCGCACGTTATAAGCCAACTAAACTGGTAGCGGAGAGCGCGGAGACAGGTCCTGCTACCGCTGTAATCGCAGGTATGTCTGTTGGCATGCTTTCAACCGCTGTTCCCGTCTTATCAGTATGTGCGGCGATATTGGCATCATTTTATTTATCAGGAGGAGCGGCTAATTTTAACGCGGGCCTTTACGGTGTAGGGATAGCAGCTGTTGGCATGCTCTCAACATTGGGCATTACATTAGCGACAGATGCATACGGGCCTGTTGCGGATAATGCAGGAGGAAACGCGGAGATGGCAGGCTTAGATCCTGAGGTAAGAAAACGAACTGATGCCTTGGATTCACTTGGTAATACAACTGCCGCGACCGGCAAAGGCTTTGCAATCGGTTCCGCGGCATTGACAGCATTAGCTCTTATAGTCGCGTATAAAGACCAGATACACCTTTTAGGTCAAGAGCTTGATCTTTCATTATTGAATCCGCGCCTTTTAACAGGCCTGTTTATAGGAGGCATGCTTCCTTTTCTTTTCAGTTCAATGCTGCTTCAGGCGGTCGGACGCGCGGCAAGTAAGATAGTTGTTGAAGTACGCCGTCAATTTAAAGAGATAAAAGGTCTTATGGAGGGAACAGCAAAGGCAGATTATACGACATGCGTTGATATAGCGACCTCAGCCGCACAGAAGGAGATGGTCTTGCCATCACTGCTCGCGTTGCTTGCCCCTATATTAGTCGGTATTTTCGCGGGGCTTGAAGCTGTAGTAGGCCTTTTAGTTGGCGGGTTAGTCTCTGGTTTTGTCTTTGCTGTTATGATGGCAAATACAGGTGGAGTCTGGGATAATGCCAAGAAATACATAGAAGAAGGGGCCCATGGAGGCAAGGGCTCCTTTGCCCATAAGGCAGGTGTAGTAGGCGATACAGTAGGCGATCCATTCAAAGATACCGCGGGTCCATCGTTAAACATTTTGATTAAACTTATGTCAATGGTCTCTGTTGTATTTGCGGCATTTGTTATGGCTAATACCTTTATAAAATAGATATATTTAAGAACTATCTTCAAGACCGGTTCTTGAGCACAAGTACCCGTGCTCAAGAACCGGTCTTGTGCGTTTAAGCTCGCTAAAACTCTATTGGCTGAAAAATATGGCTTATACTGCAGTATAAACTCTTCTTGCCTAAAATATATTCCTATGCTATCCTTATTAAATAATGAATAAAAAATCCGTATTACTTGCTATGAGTGGTGGTGTAGATTCATCGGTTGCCGCTTGCCTGCTTAAGAAAAAAGGGTATTCTGTAATAGGCATAACCTTCAAGGTCTGGCCCAAATCGGTTTGCGGTAAGCAACAGGGTAAGAGTTGTTGTTCGCTTGACGCGATCAATGATGCCCGACAGGTATGTGAAAAACTTGATATCCCGCATTATGTAATAGATTGCGCGAAAGAATTTAAAGAGAAGGTTATTGTAAAGTTTTTAAATTGTTACAAAAGAGGGCTTACCCCAAACCCCTGCATTGTCTGCAACGAAAAGGTTAAATTTCCGTTACTATTAAAAAAGGCAAGAGAGTTTAATACGCGATATATCTCAACCGGCCATCACGCGAGATGCGGGTACAGTCCCAGCGCTGAGAGGTTTGTTATAAAAGAAGGCAAGGACAAGCAAAAAGATCAGTCTTATGTACTCTTTGGCCTAAGTCAGGATATCCTCTCCAAGTTGGTGCTGCCGGTAGGTGATTTTGAAAAAGAAGATATCCGGATTATAGCTAAACAGCTTAACCTTAAGTCCTTTTATAGAGAAGAGTCGCAGGAGATATGTTTTGTAAGAGATAATGACCTGGCCGGATTCCTGAAAAAAAATTTAAAAAAATATATAAAATCAGGATCTATCAGAGAGAAGACAGGCAATCTCTTAGGCCGTCATAATGGAACATGCTTTTATACTATAGGGCAGAGAAGGGGTTTAAGGGTAGCTTATGGTAGTCCGGTATACGTAACAGATATTAATCATAAGACAGGAGATATTTTTGTAGGAGATTACAACGCTACCTTAAGGCGAAGTGTTAATGTAAGAGCCCCTCACTGGACTATAAAACTAAGGTCTAAGCAGAAAAGATTAAACGCTATGGTAAAGATAAGGTACAGGCACGATAAGGCAAAGGCTCTTATAAATATTATCTCATCCAGAAGGTGTGAAATCATTTTCGCGAAACCCCAAAACGCGCCTACTCCCGGGCAGGCCGCGGTATTTTATA
>CAZDLP010000005.1:0-5745 GCA_964506565.1 uncultured Planctomycetia bacterium | reverse complement strand
ATTTTCGCGAAACCCCAAAACGCGCCTACTCCCGGGCAGGCCGCGGTATTTTATAAGAATAATAAAGTAATAGGCGGGGGCTGGATTACAGGCCCTACTAATTAGGATTTAAGAAGTCAAAAGAACAAGAGCCTATACGAATTTTACTTTTCTCTTGACTTTTACCCATAAATAAGATATATTTTTAAAAATGAATATTTCGATTATCGAAATGTTTATCAGATAAAATATAATAAGGTAGGATATGGACAAGATAAAGAAAGGCTATTACGAACAAGAGATAGCAAGGTTTGCGGCTGCCATGCACACTAAGTTCGCTGATAAGCTGAACTCTATAGTGCTTGATGGCAAGCTTACGGTATCTCACTATATTATACTCAATCTCTTAAATGACAGGAGAAGCTCTAACATGTCAGAACTTGCTAAAAATCTCAAGCTGACTATGAGCGCGACGACTTCTATTATTGATAAGATGGTAGAGTTTAAGCTGGTAAAAAGGCACCATTCAAAAGATGATAGAAGGATCGTATTGATTACTCTTACAGAAAATGGAAGGATGCTGGTATCAAAAATAAGTAAAGACCGCTTAGTCGTGATAAGAGAGATACTTTCGGTTCTTTCGGAAAAAGAGAAACAGCTTTATTTAAGGCTGATCAAGAAGATTTACACGGGCCTTAAGGATAAGAGATGAAGATGCTATACTGGACAACCTATTTATGCTTATTAATTTTTCTTCTGTGTATTGGTGTTGGCCCTTTGAGTGCTCAAGATCAAAATAAAATGGAACTAGGCATTGACGAAGTGACCAAACTTGCGCTTAAGAACAACTTTGATATTTTGATATATAGATTGGATCAGCGTATTAGTGAAAAGGACCTTCTCAAGGCGCAGTCTGTGTATGACACTAATCTGGATGCCTCTTATGAGTATGATGAGGATAAGCTTGACAATCCATCTGTTTTTGCGGCGAGCAGAACAACTACAATTACGCAAGAAGCGGGCATAAGCAAAAAACTGCCTACAGGCACTATCCTTTCGCTTGATCTAGATCATTTACGCCATAGTTCTGATTCGGCTTACAGCCTCTTAAACCCTTACCACGAATCAGCGGCTACGATATCTATTACGCAACCTTTGGCAAGAAACTTTTTAGGTATAATAGATAGAAATACAATAAAGATAACAGGCCTCGATATAGAAAATACGGGGTATACCTCTTTGGATAAGATAGAATCTGAGTTAGCGGATTCACAAAGTGCGTACTGGAATCTCGTTTTAGCATATAAAGATCTGGAGCTTACGAAAAATATGCTGGAAAACACCAAGGATCTTTTTTCGGCAAATAAGAAGATGCACGAAATAGGCATGGTAGAACTACCTGAGTTCTATGCGGTGGAAGCGGATCTTAACCAGAAAGAGAATGATGTATTGTTCGCGAATGATAAGGTTAGCAGCGCTCTTAACCTGATGAGGCTTAAACTAGACCTGGATAAGGGCGTTTTGATAGATCCTGTCGATGATTTCGAGCATCACAAGCTTACTGCTACATTCGAGGATGTTATAACTACCGCTTTAAACAACAGGAGAGATTATAAGGCAGACAAGAATAGAGTGAAATCAATGGACCTTTCCTTGGAAATAAAGAAGAGTTCTATGTGGCCGCAGATAGATTTAAAAGGTAGCTTAAAAAAGAACGGGCTTGATCGGCAATTCAATGATTCTGTAAAAGAGATAACAAACAAGGACCAGCCTGAATATGTAGCGGAAGTGGTCTTTAGCTTTCCTTTGGAAAACAGCCAGGCAAGGGCAGAATATTCACAAAAAGAGCTTGAAAAGGCAAGGGCGCTTGTCGCGTTGAAAAAGACAGAGTGCGTTATCTTTGTAGAGGTAAATGACGCCTTTGTACATGCGAATCGGGTGTATAATTCAGTAAATCTTTTAAAAAAAGCAGCAGAGCTTGAACGTAAAAAGTATTTAGGAGAAGAGGAGCGGTTTAACAGGGGGCGCTCTGATACAGACAGGCTTTTACGTTATCAGAATGACTTCTTTGTGGCAGAGCTATTGTATCTAAGATCCATGTATAATTATCAGACAGCCATAATTAACTTAAAGGTAATGATGAATAATCTATTGAAGACAGATGAGGCCAGTTTATGAGTCTTCCAAAATTTAGCGTAAATCAATCTCTGTTCATTAATCTGGTTTCTGCCATGCTTATTATAATAGGCCTGCTGGTAATGTTCGGCATGAACAGGGAGGTCTTTCCTAATGTAAGTTTTGATATGGTCTCTATAAACACTGTATATCCAGGTGCTACACCGATAGATATAGAAAAGCTTATAACAGTTCCCATAGAGAAAGAGCTAAAAGAGGTTGATGGCATTGATGAGATATCCTCTTCTTCAGCGTTAGGCGCGTCTTATATAACAGTAGAGATAGATCCTGATGAAAGTGATAAGAAAAAAGTAGTAAATGATATAAAAGATGCTGTAGACAGGGTAAAAGATCTCCCAAGAGATATATATGAAGATCCTATTACGACAGAGATAGATAGTAAGCAGTATGCTATAATTGAGGTCTCACTCTCCGGTAATATGGATGAATCTAAGCTCCGTTATTACGCGGATGCGCTAGAAGATATGCTTGAGGATATCTCAGGGGTTGCTAAGGCTACTAAATCAGGATACAGGGACCGTGAAGTTCAGATTCACCTGGACCCTGATAAGCTTAGAGATCTTTATGTCTCATTTGATGAGATAGAAGAGGCCCTTGCCACGCGTAATGTAAGCATCCCGGCAGGGGAATTCAATACAGAAGTAACAGAGTATAGTGTAAGAACAACAGGTGAGTTTACTACGGTTTCCGAGGTCGAGGATATAATAATAAGGGCAAATGACGCGGGACACTGGTTAAGGATAAAGGATATAGCTGTTGTAAAAGATTCTTTCAAAAAAGAAGATATTATATATAAGACATTCGGAGACCGTTCTATAAATCTTTTAATCACAAAAAAGGAGTCCGGAGACGCGCTAAGCATAGTAGATACGATTAAGATAAAATGCGATGAGTTCTTAAAGAACTGCCCCGATTCCTTAAAAATATCTTATGTAAATGATTATTCTTATTTTGCCCGTAGACGCCTCAATGTTTTAGGCAATAATGGATGGATAAGTTTTCTGATAGTTATAGCTATAATGATGCTTTTTCTGCAATACCGTGTTGCTATAGTGACTATTATGGGTATACCTATAGCCTTTCTTGCCACATTTATTATAATGAGTGCTATGGGCATCACTATCAATCTTATGAGTATGTTCGGATTGATAATAGTATTGGGCATGCTTGTAGATGATGGTATTATCGTAGCGGAGAATGCCTATCGTTATATGGAAAAAGGTTTTTCCCCCAGAGAAGCTGCTATAAAAGGTACGGAGGATGTAATGGGTGCGGTAGTAGCCGCTGTATTTACTACTATCGCCGCGTTTTCACCTCTTCTATTTATGACAGGAATAATAGGTAAATTTATAAGGAATATTCCAACGGTTCTTATAATAGCGTTGATAGCGTCATTGGGTGAAGCTCTTATTATACTACCAAGCCATTTGTCAGATTTTGTAAAAGTGAAAATAGGCACGGACGGTAAACCTCAGGGCTTAAAAAAAGAGATGCCGTGGTTTAAAAAGCTCGTATCTGCCTATACAAAAATAGTTGAGACCGCGGTTAAGAAAAAATGGTATGTATTTACAGGTACTCTTATAGCGGCAATAATATCCATCGCCGTTATAGTACTTTCTTTTTCAGGTAAGGGGCCACTAAAATTTGTCTTATTTCCAAGCGCCGGTATAAACTATTTTTTCATAAGAGCCGAGGCGCCTATAGGTACGCCATTAAGCAGGACAAATGAGCTTATAGCACCTGTCGAAGAAATAGTAGCGAAGATCCCCGCAGAAGAGATGGATGCCTTTGTTACCTCTGTAGGAAACATATCAGAGGATCGTCATGACCCGTTTAGCGGTAAGGCAAGCCATCTTGTCCAGATTGCTATTTATCTTAAGCCTGAACAGGATAGAAAAAGAAGCGCGGACCAGATTATCGCGGAATTACGGGAAAAGACAAAAGATGTTAAAGGCTTTACTGATTTTAGGCTGGATAAACCTGAGGCAGGCCCCCCTGTAGGCAAGCCTGTTGAGGTCAAGGCAAGGGGTGAGGATTTTGATACACTTGATGAGATAGCCTTTGAGTATATGGATTACCTTAAGACGATTGACGGAACAACCGATGTAACATGGGATCATAAGCCAGGTAAAGAGGAGATACGTATAAAGGTCGATCATGATAAAGCAAAGACTGCCGGCCTTTCCATCGTTCAGATAGCAAAGACAATAAGGGGGGTTTTTGAGGGTATAATCGCTACAAAGATAAAACCGGTAAGGGCAGAAGAAGAGACGGATGTTACTATTATGTTCTCAAAAGAGGTCTCAAATAAGGACGATGTCTTTGATAGCATATTCATACAAAATAAATATGGAAACCTTATCCCACTTAAAAAAGTGGCTAGTATAGAGAAGGTACCAGGTACGACAACCATTCATCATCTGGATGGAAAGCGTGTAGTTACCGCGTCTTCCAATCTGGATACAGACAAGATAACATCGGTAAAGATAAATAAGATGTTGCAGGAGAAATTCGCCGGTTTAAAAGATAAGTATTTTGGTTATTCCATCAAGTATGGTGGAGAGCAGGAAGAATCCATGAAGTCGCTCGCGAGCCTTCTTAAGGCATTCTTTTATGCTTTCTTGGTTATATATCTAATATTGGCTTCATTTTTCAGGTCGTTGGTCCAGCCCTTTATTGTTATGCTCGCGATACCATTTGGCATTATAGGTGTTGTTATAGCTTTTATAGCTCATGGTGTGCCTATGTCATTCCTAGCGATATTAGGCATAATTGGCCTTAACGGTATCGTTGTCAATGATTCGATAGTATTGGTAAGTTTCATAAATAAATTACGAAGAGAAGGTAGCAGCAGATATGATTCTATTATCAGGGCAGGACAAATAAGGCTAAGGCCCGTTATATTGACTACAGTTACAACAGCTGGTGGCTTATCTACAGTCGCGTATGGGATAGGAGGCAAGGATCCCTTTCTTGTGCCTATGGCGCTCTCTATATGCTGGGGCAT
The DNA here is from genome assembly GCA_964506565.1 of uncultured Planctomycetia bacterium. GTDB lineage: Bacteria > Omnitrophota > Gorgyraeia > JABMRG01 > JABMRG01 > JAUVHV01. The sequence continues at coordinate 563 of CAZDLP010000005.1, read as the reverse complement.
TATATTCGCGACACTCTTAACTCTTATTGTAATACCTTGTGTTTATTCGATAGTAGATGATATTGCCATTAAACTTACGCATCATTCAAGCATGATACGTTGTGAAAAAAACGGCACATGCGATAACACCCACCCCAGCTCCTAAAAAAACAATCTTGTGGCAATTCTATATATATTCTCTTGCTTTGGGTAATTGTAGCAGGACTTTTTTTTCTGCGAATGGCAGGGTTTTTTCGTTATTCAGACTATATGAATGAGCAGAAAAACAGAGCGAGAAAACCACGCTGGGGTTTTTGAGCGCTCCTGCGAAATTACCCAAAGCGAGAGGATGTTGTTCCAAGAACGGTTCTTGACACAGGTTGGGCTTTTCTGTTATAATTTCATATCAAAATCGTGGCGGCGTAGCTCAGTTGGTTAGAGCACACGGCTCATACCCGTGTTGTCAGTGGTTCAAGTCCACTCGCCGCTACCATTGTTCGACACAGAAAAACCTCTCTATCATAGACTTTAGAGAGGTTTTTCTTTTGCTCACCATTTGTTATTAGGGACAGCTACTAATTATA
>CAZDLP010000004.1:0-40911 GCA_964506565.1 uncultured Planctomycetia bacterium | reverse complement strand
ACTCGAACCTACGACCAATTGATTATGAGTCAACTGCGCTAACCAACTGCGCTACGGGCCCAAAAATGATTGAAAGAGATTATAACATAGAGATAATAGGTTTACAAGAAGAAAAATCTACGAGAGTATATTGGTTATCTTATCCAATAATTCTTTACAGGAGTACGGCTTATGCATATAATCTTTTACCCCGAGCCGGCGCGCCTCTTTCTCAAATTCCGCATCCTGCGTACCTGTAGTCACTATCACGGGAATGCCATTCGTATGCATAGACTCTTTTAAACGCCTGAGTACGTTAAAACCGCCTCCTGCGGGCATAATGATATCAAGTACAATCAGATCCGGCCTCTGTTTATGGGCAAGCTGGGTGCCTCCATATGCATCAGAGGAATGGAAAACCTGAAACCCCGCTTCTTCTAAGATAATCCTGAGCACCTGCGCCAGTTCCGCGTCATCCTCGACAATCAGTATCTTTTTAGCCATATCGTTAAACCGTTACCATTCTTCGCGGTTTATCCCTTAAATCACGCGGTAATAGCACAGAAAACCTGGTCTCTTTGCCGATTTCACTGAAGACATCTATCCTACCTCTGTGCAGTTCTATTATCTCTTTTACAATAGACAGGCCCAGGCCAAAACCTTCCTTATCGGAGGCCTCTTTTACGCGGTAATATTTATTAAATATCTCCGCTATCCTGTTTGGCGGTATGCCTTCACCTGTATTCGCGACCTTCAACTCTACAACATCGCCGGTAGCAGCGGTTGTAATATTAATACTTCCATGTATAGGGGCGTATTTAACGGCATTTGACAATAGGTTGGCTACTACCTGTTGGAGTTTCAGATTATCACCCCACATCTCAAGGACCTGCCTCTCTTTTTTATAAGATATATTCTGCTGTTTTTGCCGGATAAGCGGCTCGACTATCTGTAATTCCTTATCAATAAGCAGGTTAAAATCGAGTTCCTCTCTCTTTAGCCCTACTTTTGTAAGTTTTATTCTGGGGATTGTCAGGATCGTATTTACAAACTGGGTCAGCCGCTCAACGGTGGAGAGGCATATATTCAGCATCTTTGCCTGGACCGCGCTGACATTACCGATGCCGCCTCCTATCAGGCTTTCGACGCTTACCCTTATAGTGGTAAGCGGAGTACGAAAATCATGCGAAACCTCTGAGACAAGGGCAGATTTGAGTTCCTCTGACTTCCTGCATTCATCAGAGTAGTGTAACATCTTATAGATTACCTTTCTGATGAGTGTGTATGAGGTTGAGAAACCTAATATCGTAAAAAGTATAGCAACTAAAAATAAGAAACCTTTGGTACCGATTAATATTGAATAGGTATTATGGTCCGTGGCCAGGAGATAGAGTATGATAAGAAGCGGTATCATAGACATAAGAGCAAAGGCGATATTTAGACTACGAAACGGGTCCTCTTTTAATTCCGCTATTATTAATTTATAATCCGGCGTCTTATTCATCTTACTATCCTCTCTTCTATCTTATATAAAAAGTTACTCCGCGCTGACATAGATGAGTCTGCCTAAAGCGTATATCCGAAAAATTACCTCTATAATTGCATTATACGAAACATGTTATAAGGTGTCAAGAGGATTACTTCTTCGATGAGACTCTCTCACGCAGGTAAAAAAAAGGGGGGGTGTGTTTAGCAAGAACCGTTCTTGAAGCAGTTTCTACTGCTTAAGCTCTTCCTTGGCAGGGGTATCAAACACAGCTTGTAAGGCGGGACATGCAATCCTCGCAGCTATCTATATGCTTGCGTATGGCTTCCTTTTGTTTTCCGTCAATCCTTCCTGTCCATCGTAAGCAGCCAGGACATCATATCCAGCCGCCTCTAACCTGATCTGTAAGACCTGAACCAGTTCGTGCTCATCCTCAATTACCAATATCTTCTTATTTGCCATTATAATATTTATCTCTTGTATAAATTAAATATATCTTTTAATTTAATGCCTTCTTTGCTTTTATAATCAGCTCCTCACCGCTGCGGGTGTCATCCGGATATGTCGCGTAACCAAATTGCAATCTTATTTTATTCTCCATCTTTTTTCGCGCCAGATATTCTTCCAATGCATGTTCAAGCCTCTTTTCTACCCGAAGAACACCCTCCTTATTGCATTCAGTTAAAATAACGGCAACTTCATCAGCGCCTTTAATAATAGCATTACTTTCTTCTTTGCGTAAACTATTCCTTATCGCCTCTTCCATCTCTTTTAGAATAGAGCCTACTGCCTCACTGGTCAATTCCTGCTGTAATCTATTAAGATCAAGCAAAGATACTGTAACCATGCTCATCTTAGAATTATTTTTCATAGCTTGTTTTATCCCATTATCGACGGATTGCTTAAGAAATGATTCGGCGGTATATTTAGGCAGGATAAAGATAAACTTGCTTCCCTCGTTATATTTTGACTCAACCCAGATCTTACCACCATGATACCGGACCAATCCTTTGCTTATAGCCAGCCCTAAACCAGTCCCCTTTGCTCCGCTGCCAGCCGGTCGCTCAAATTGTTGAAATTTGCCAAATACCTTATCAATATTTTTCGGCGCGATGCCCATGCCTGTATCAGCAACGCTGCATTCCAGTGCTTTGCCCTGGTCGGTTACTGTAATTGTAACCTGGCCATTCTCCGGTGTAAATTTAATGGCATTTCCTATTAAATTAGTAAAGATCTGGACTATCATGTCGGGATCGACATAGGTATCTGAAGATGAAACGCGAAATAAAGTCTTAAGTTCAATATGTTTTTCATCAGCTCCGGGCTTCAGTGTGCTAACTACACCTTTGACTAATTCAGCCATGTCAACAAGTACCTTTTTTATCTCTACTCTTCGGGCCTCAATCTTAGAAATATCCAAGAGGTTATTGATCAATCGAGCTAAACGATCAACATTTCCTTTAATAATATTTATATACTCTCTCTGGTCTTTGGTGAGCTTGCCCGGTATCTCATCCAAAACAATAGAGGCGAATTCTTCCATTATAGCTAACGGCGTACGTAATTCATGAGAGACCATTGAGACAAAATCGTTTTTCGCCTGATCTAGCTTTTTAAGCCGATTATTCGCCTTCTCAAGTTTTTGCGCGTACTTTTTAGTCTCTGCCTCCAAATGCTGCTTCTCTTTTTTCTCTCCATACCTTTCAAGAGTCCTTTTAAGGACTAAAGACAGACCTCCTTTAAAGATCTCATCCTTGGATACATAATCGTAAGCGCCTATCTTCAGCGCTTCTACGGCTATTTTCGCATCGCTTTCTCCTGTAGCCATTACTACCGGTATATCTATACTCTTTTCTCTAAGCCTGTTCATAAAATCCAACCCGCTCATGCCCGGCATCCTGTAATCCAAAAGGATCAAATCAAACTTTTCTTTATCTATCTTTTCCAGCCCCTCCATTCCTGTCTGGGCAGTATTAGCCTCCACCTCAAACTCTTCAACCGACTTAAGTGACACCATGGTTATTTCCCTATCCGTAAGACTGTCATCTATAATAATTATTTTTAATTTTTTTCTCATTATTCAGGCCTTCTTATCAGGTCTTGCCTGCTTAGGGATTGTAAAATAAAAAGTGCTGCCTTTCTCCGGCTCTGATTCAACCCAGATAGTCCCGCCATGCGCTTCTACGATTTTCTTGCAAATAGTCAGGCCCGCGCCAGTACCTTTTTGTGTCTCTCCTTCCAGCCTTTGAAATAGATCAAATACTTTCGCTTGAAATTCTTTGGCAATCCCTTTACCATTATCTCTGACGTAACATTTTGATTCTTTATCAGTAGAATGCTCACAACCCACCTCTACTACAGGCTTTTCTTTATCGTTGTATTTGATAGCATTAGTGATCAAGTTTGTAAAAAGCTGGGTTATCCTTATCCTTTCATACTCGATGGCCGGGAGATCCAGTATCTTAAAGTCAACATTCCTTTCTTTCAAGCGCAGGGCAAGGTCTTCTTTTATCTCCGCTAAGAGCTTATTTAAATCTACTTTCTCGCAGGGCTTTTTCCAATGGCTTATCCGGGAAAGTTCTAAAAGGTCTCTTATCAAAGTCTGCATCTTCTGCACAGATTTTTGTATGACTTCAACGTAATGCTTGCCATCTTTATCTAATTTATTCTTATATTTATCGCTCAAGAATGTGCTAAACGCCTCAATACCGCGTAATGGTTCTTTTAGATCATGCGAAACTACATAAGTAAAATCGTCTAATTCTTTATTAGACCTCTGGACCTCAATAACCTTCTCTTCAAGCTTTTGCCTTGCTTTTTTCAACTCCCTGATGTCTCTTACAGCTAAGATAACGCTGGTAATCTCGCCTTCGGAATCTTTAAACGGCGCGCCATTAAAGCTTACAGCGATAGAAGTACCTCTCTTATCTTTAAGCTCTATCTCATGATTTGCTATAATCTCACCTTGAAAGATCCTGGTAACAATGCTTTTCAGGCCATCTCTCTTCGTCTCGGATGGAAAAAAATCATCAACAAAGTGTTTTAGCATCTCATCCTCATCGTAACCTAATAGTTCACAGGCAGCATCATTGACTGTATTGATTTTTTCATCTTCATCGATCACCAGCAAGGCGTCATTCATATGCGCAAAAATATTATCAACGTAATCTTTGGAGACCATGGTCTGTTTCAGGTTACTAGTCATCTGCTTAAAGGCATTTGCCAGTTGTCCGATCTCATTCCTGCTATCCAGGGCATCAACATCCTCCATATCTACATCCAAGTCTCCCTTAGCTACGATGCCCATCTTATTAACCAACCTACCAAACGTGGTTGTCATTGCTGACGCGAATAGATAAGCCACAAATGAGCCTAAGATTATTGCTATAAGGCAAACAATGATTATATGATTCTTTATGCGGTTTATATCTTTTAAAAACTCATCCAGGTAAACAGAGGTACCTATAATCCAATTCCAGGGTTTAAAATAGACATAAGTCATCATCCTCAATCTCGGTAATAATTCCTGCTTGTCCTTCCATGGATAATACCTTATCCCGCACTCATCCTCTTTTAACGAGGGTCCTTTCGCGATTATTTCCTGAATAAAGGGGTTTCCCCCAGAATCTTCCATCTGAAAAATATCCTCTCCATCCCTTTCTCTCTCTTTCGACAATATATAATGGCCTTTCTCTTCTCCGTGAGTGCCGATAATATATAAAAATCCTGTTTGGCCCAATCTTTGCTCTGCCATCAGACTCTTTAATTCTTCCTTTTTTATCTCTTCGTAATTGACCTCTAATAGATCTTCGGGATAGATAGTCACCCCCACGATCCATTCTTTATTCGGAATACGCATTACCGCAACAAATTTCTCCCTGGCATCTTTTTCGTCGGTATCGCTATAGGTATAGCTATCGTAATCAATCTCGCCCTTTTCCAGGGTCTTGCCCTTAGCGATAATATCCTGAATAAAAAATCTCCCTTGAACATCCTGCACATACCAGATATTCTCTCCATCCATATCTCTTTGCTTAGAAAGAATATAGTTACCCTTATCATCAAGTATGTAGATATAGCCGTTCTGCCCTACAACTGTAGACGCTAACAGCTCTTTTAACCTTTCATCAGACAATTTATCCGCTATTTTACTGAATTCTGTCTCTAATCTATGACCGGCTAACCTTACCGCCCCATCTATTAAATCTCCCACGCTCTCAATCCTTTGCCTGGACTTTACTAAATTCATCTGCTTTTCATATTTTTTCAATGCCGCATTTATGGGTTTTGTATCAAAACCGATAGAATCTACTTCCTCGATACTCTTTTTAATATCTTCAATAGCTAAGTCGAATTTTTCAACATACGAATCAAATTCATCCGTGGTAAAACCATAAAGAAGCATATTTTTTTCATGCTTTTTCGCGCGGAGTAAAGGCTCTTTTAGGGCGGCCGCTGTTGTGTCTTTTTCAAAATGGGTAAGTATCAGCTCCTCGATCCCTTTGGCTTGAGAAGTTACAATATCCCTGGTCCTGTTACCGGCAGAACGCTTATCCTTCTGAATCAGGTCATAATAAGCCCCGGTGATAATCAGCCAATCTGAACATTGGATCTTTAACGCCTCTTCAATATTACGCAATATGCCTTCTTTAGCGCTGTTATAGCTCATCACACCTAATATAACAACGGGTAGAGTAACTAAAAGAATAGCTACCGCGATCAATTGCCATTTTATACTAATGTCACCGATTTTCATCTTAATGTTTTCTCACAGTTTTTCGGATTAAGCTTGAAACAACATATACCGCCTTTTTATGGCATGTAACATTACAATACCAGATTAATTGTAAAGGTGGTTGCCTGCCTACAGCGTGGCTACCAGGGCAAACAGGTGCTCGAGAACCGTTCTTGAAGCAGTTTCTACTTCTTTAGTTCCTCTTTTGCAGGCATGTCGAAAACAGCCTGCAAGGCAGACATGCAATCCTCACAGCTATCTATATGCTTGCGCATAGCTTCCTTTTGCTTTCCGTCAATCTTGCCCTCTATGTAATCCAGGAAGGTCTTAGGGTCCGGGCAAGGGGTTGCCACATTGACTACCTTAGCCTTGCCAAGATCTTTAATCGTTGGTTTTTTTTTATTCTTTTCGATCGCCTTGTAAAAAGCGTATATAAAATAAATAATTAATAAAAATAGTACGAAGCGTATCATTCCTTGGCTATTATCCTCTGCTATTTAAAGATTATTTGCCTTTTTCCAACTTGTTCATCGCGTTATCTAATACGCTATCGCAAGTAAAGGTCTTTTTATAATCAAAATCCTTAACAACCTTATAGAGACCCCAAGCTAAGGCCGCTATTATAATAATTGTCAGTAGTTTTCTCACTCAAACCACTCCTTGTTTTGTGCTAACTTTTTTCCTTCTTCTCTTGCTTAGGTTTTTTTGAATATCTTCATAACCGGAGGAATAGACAGGAATACACCAAGTAAAAATATCCACAAACCAAAGCCCTTTGCGCAACTGGATATCAATACCCCTATGCCTATTCCCGCGATAACCTTAGAAGAGACAAACAAAACAAACATCGGATTTGGTAATGCTTTTACCTTATCAAGTATACTCATATGCACCTCTCTTTTTTTATTTCCTCTTATTGCTGGGCAGAGGGGGAATTATTAAAATTCTTTACGCATTCTGACATCGCCTGCATACGCTTATCATTACCCATGCCGCACATCCTAAATTTCAAGGTCTTTGCCGCAGTCAGAACAAGTGCCGCTACTATAATAAGAATGATTATCTGTCCAAACATCTTCCAGGTCATATCGTTAGCCTCCTTTTATGTAGCATCAGTATTGGTGCGCAGGTTCAGAGCCTGTAACCTCCCAATCGCTTTCGAAATCCTTTCGCCTTAACGTGACCCTCTCTGTTTCATAGCCATAATCTATATCTATATGAGCACCGCTTCTGCCTACCATGGTATCACCAAAAGTCAGATCATCAATATCGCAGTTGTACTTTTTCGCAACATATTCTTTTGCCAGTTCCACAGGGGCCTTGATCTCCGGATCTATCTCTTCCTCTGTCGCGAAAAGCGTACTCGTTGTCACGCAAAACAATGTTGATAGCATGAGGCTAAAACATATAAATCTTTTCATAATATCCCCTATTTTATACATTATACTCTCTAAAGATGGCTTATTTCAAAAAAATAGTAATAGGTGTAAATTTTTTTCCTACGAGACAAAAAGGCTATTGGTGGAAAAGTTTGGTTCTGTGGTAAGGTTTATGCCTAGCCTTCTTAGGCCCGCTTCATCACCCGGGGTAGGTATATGCGTCATATGAACCTCGCATCCTGAGAGATCTTTTAGCTTATCCATGCACATTTTAGAGGTTGGGTTTGTAGTAGCGCTTATGCTTAGGGCTATCAGCGCCTCTTCAAGGTCAAGGCTTACGCTTTTCTGACCTGAGATATTTTTCTTTAAATCTCCTATTGATTCTATTACAGTCGGGGATAATAAATGTATCTTATCCGGCAATCCCGAAAGCACCTTAATCGCGTTTAATATTAAACTTGATGTCGCGTGCATAAGCGGAAAATTCTTTCCGGTAACTATAACTCCGTTCTTAAGTTCTATCGCTGCCCCGCAGAATATCCCTTCATTGCCCTTTTTTTGGTTTTCAGCCTCCTTGGCAGCTTTTTGAGCGGGTAATACCACTTTTCTGCTCTCGGGTTTTATCTTTAGTTCTTTCATAAGAGACTCTACGCTCTCAACAGCCTCTTTTTCCACGAGCCCGAGTATATACTCGCAGGAATATCTGAAGTAGCGCCTTATAATCTCCTGCTTAGCGGCCTCACAAACAGCCGCATCGTCAATAATGCCAAAACCAGCGCGGTTAACACCCATATCAGTAGGCGACTTATACATCGATTCGTCACCCGTTATCTTCTCAAGTATCCTCTTAAGCACAGGGAATACCTCAACATCCCGATTATAATTAATAGTAGTCTCATGGTAAGCTTCAAGATGAAAAGGGTCAACCTGATTAAAATCTCCCAGATCCGCTGTAGCTGCTTCATAAGCTACGTTGACAGGATGCTTAAGAGGTATGTTCCATATCGGAAATGTCTCAAATTTCGCGTAACCGCTTTTCTTGCCTCTTTTATAATCATGGTAGAGTTGCGTAAGACATGTAGCAAGCTTGCCGCTTCCCGGCCCGGGGGCCGTAACAATAACAAGCGGGTTCTTTGTCTCTATATACGCGTTCGCTCCATAACCCTCATCACTGACTATCTTGTCCACATCCTTTGGATACCCCTTGGTCACACTATGCGTGTAGACCTTGACGTCTCTGCGCTCAAGCTTATTCTTAAATATCTTCGCTGCCGGCTGATTATTAAACCGCGTTATTACAACCGCGCATATATTAATGCCCCACCCCTTTAAGTCATCTATAAGTTTAAGAGAATCTACATCATATGTAATACCAAAATCCGCACGTATCTTTCTTCTCTCGATATCTCCTGCGTAGATACAGAGTATAACATCGGCCTTATCCTTAAGTTTTTGAAATAGCCTCATCTTTACATTCGGGTCAAATCCGGGCAAGACCCTTGAGGCATGATAATCATAGAGGAGTTTGCCGCCAAACTCCAGGTAGAGTTTATCATCAAACTTTGATACCCTCTCTAAGATAGCCTTTGTCTGCTCCTTGAGATATTTTTCATTATCAAAACCCTGCTTCATTGAAATTGTCACTATTTTTCTCCCTCTAATATGTTTTTTCTAAATTGCTTTGGCAGTACCGTTGGGTATTTCCTGTTAAAACATGCTGTACAAAATTTATCTCCGGGAAGAAGCATAGACTCAAGCATCCCATCAAGGCTTATATACTTAAGGCTATCCAGGCCTACGAAGTCCCTTATCTGCCTTACTGTGCGCTTTGACGCTATAAGCTCCTTTTCCGTCGGAAAATCTATACCATAATAACAAGGAGATATGATTGGCGGACAACTAACCCTCATATGTATCTCCTTGGCACCCGCTTCACGAAGGGTCTTTACGCGGCTCCTGCTGGTTGTGCCGCGGACAATAGAATCTTCCACAACAACAATGCGTTTTCCCTTTAGAACATTCTTGATAGGATTAAGTTTTACCCTGACCCTAAAATCCCTTATATGCTGAGTAGGCTGGATAAATGTCCTGCCTACATAGTGGTTTCGTATCATACCTGCCTCAAATGGAAGGCCTGATTCCTCGGCAAAACCTAATGCCGCGTAATTACCGGAATCAGGTATAGGCATAACAATATCCGCTTTTACGGGTGATTCTTTTGCGAGCTGCGCGCCTAAACGCTTTCTTGTAAGATATACATTTTCGCCATAGATATCACTATCAGGCCTTGAGAAATATATAAACTCAAATATGCAATGAGCGGACCTTGTCTTGTTAGTAAGGCGTATACTCTTTAATCCATCCTTATCTATACAGACAATCTCACCCGGCTTGATATCACGGATATATTTTGCGTGTATAAGATCAAGCGCACATGTCTCACTTGCTAATACATACGCGCCGTCGAGCTTACCAAGACAAAGCGGGCGTATTCCAAAACTATCTCTGGCGCCTATCAACGCACCATTTAACATCATTACAACTGAAAACGCGCCTTGTAACTGCGATAGCGCGTCAACAAGGCTCTCTTTATAATCCTTGTAACGTAGCTTGGCTAGAAGATGCACAATTATCTCAGAATCCATTGTTGTCTGAAATATAGAACCCGCATCTTCCATCTCCTGACAGATATCAGCAGCGTTTGTAATATTTCCATTGTGTGCTATGGCGATATGGCCTTTTTTATGCTTTACTAAAAAAGGCTGGATGTTCTTAGCGGTGCTTGAACCTGTTGTAGAATAGCGCACGTGCCCAAGCGCGGTGCTTCCCTTTAAGGATTTGAGTGTCTTCTCATCAAAGGCATCATTTACAAGCCCCATAGACTGATGCTGCTTTACTCTTTTTTTATCGTATGATACTATGCCAACACTCTCTTCTCCGCGATGCTGTAAGGCATAAAGCCCTAGATATGTAAGAGACGCCGCGTCCTTATGTCCATAGATTCCGAATATTCCGCACATATATCAATTATAGGCTTTGAGCATTATCCAATGCTCAAAGCCTATTCCCGTAACCTTTATTTTAATCTTGAAGTTATAGCCTCTCTCCATGTACTGCTCAATTTTGCTAAAGGGAGGTCTATTACTGTATCTGCGCCATCACTGACTAAGAACCTATCCTTATCAACATTTCCTATAACCTGACACGCTACTGAATGCTGCTTTGCTATCTCCTCTAAGATATCCAGATTATCCTTGCTCACAGAGACGATTATCCTTGATGGTACTTCACCAAAAAGTATCTCATCTCTTCTTGCATCACCTGTTTTTAGATTATCCAGCTTGATATCAGCGCCTAGCATATTTTTAGAATTAGAAATAGCCGATTCTGCCAGTGTTACAGCAAGCCCGCCTTCTGAGCAATCATGGGCAGAGTTTATTATGTATAAGTCGATTGCGGAGAGAACAGCCTGATGCAGGTCCTTCTCTTTTTTGATATCTATCTGCGGATTACCTTTCTTCTGGCTGTGTATAATATATAGGTATTCACTGCCTGAAAGGTCTGCCCTGTTTTCACCTAAAAGCACTATTACATCGCCTTCATTTTTAAAATCCTGGGTAACATGCTTGTCAACATCATCAATAATCCCAACCATTCCTACCATTGGGCTCGGATCTATGGGGCCTTTTGGATTCTCATTATAAAAGCTTACGTTCCCACTTATTACAGGTGTATCTAAGGCAGCACATGCCTCAGACATACCTTCTATACATTTGGTAAATTGCCAGTAGTTTTCGGGCTTCATCGGATTCCCGAAGTTTAAGCCATCTGTAATAGCGAGCGGCCTTCCACCAGCGCAAACTATGTTACGTGCTGCTTCTGCAACATTCATCATAGCCCCGTTATAAGGATTCAAATAACAGTTTCTGCCATTGCAATCCACGCTTATTGCCAGGGCCTTCTTAGTGCCTTTAACTTTTATTATCGCGGCATCTGAACCAGCGCCAACTATGACTTCATTGTCACCGAAGGTATTGAATTTGTTATACTGAGACTCCTTGCTTGATATGGTTGGAGAATCGAGAAGCTTTAATAGCACCTCGCCTAAATCATCCGGTTCCTTTATAGATGTTTTGTCTAGTGATTGCGCCTCTTTTAAATATTGCGGCTCTTTTATCTCCCTGTCATAAAGAGGGGCTTTTTCTGTAAGCGCGTCAGCCGGAACCTCACATACCACAACACCGTTCTCCATAACCCTCATCATCTTATCATCGGTGACCTTACCTATCTTTACAGCATTGATATCCCATTTTTTAAGCACAGAGAGCGCCTCTTCTTCTTTACCGGATTTTAAAATAGCAAGCATTCTCTCCTGAGATTCAGATAAAAGAATCTCATAGGGCGTCATATTCTCTTCTCGCTGAGGTACTAACGCTACATCTATTTCTATTCCTGTCTTACTTCTTGTAGCTGTCTCGCATGAAGAACATGTAAGCCCTGCCGCGCCCATATCCTGCATACCAATAACCAGGCCTTTTTCAATCAGTTCAAGGCATGCCTCCCTTAAACGTTTGCCTAGTTCCGCATCACCTATAGCAACAGTGCTGGTATCTTCTGCAGAATCATCGGTTATCTCCTGAGAAGCAAAACTCGCGCCCCCGACACCATCTCTGCCTGTATCACCACCTATATAATAGACCGGATTTCCGACCCCATAAGCAATGCCTCTTACAATATCGCTGTTCTTGACGATACCGATACAGAATGCGTTGACCAGAGGATTACCTTCAAAGCTTTTATCAAAATAGGTATCTCCTCCAACCGCATTGACTTCCGCGGTATTAGCATAATGAGCCAAGCCACGAATCACTTCTTTAAATAAAAATTTTACTTTTTCATTATCAAGGCTTCCAAACCTTATAGCTCCAAGCACCGCGACAGGCCTCGCGCCCATTGTAAAGATATCACGAAGGCATCCACCTATACCGGTTGCTGATGCCTCAAACGGCTCGACTGCTGAAGGATGGTTGTGGCTCTCTATCTTAAAAGCAACACCCATGCCATCTCCAATATCTACAATGCCTGTATTTTCTTCACCAGCGCCCACTAATACCTGTTTGCCTTTTGTTGGAAAAAGTTTAAAAAGTTTTCTTGAATTTTTATAGCTGCAGTGTTCTGACCACATAGCTGAAAAGACGCCTAATTCCGTAAAGTTCGGGTCCTTTCCAATCAACTTCTTTATCTGGTTAAACTCTTCCTCAGTAAGCCCCATCTCTTTTGCCAATTCTACATCCACCTTAACTAACGCTGTCATTATATTCTCCTTTTAGCTTTTTTGTTATCTTTATTGTTGTATCAAATTAAGTATTAAGTCATAAGAATTAAGTATTAAGTTTTTCTTAATCCTTAAAGCGAGCGTAAGCAAACGGCTTAATTCTTAATCCTGGTTTCACTCCCACTCGATGGTGCTGGGCGGCTTAGATGATATATCATAGACTACACGATTTATACCCTTTACTTCATTAATAATGCGGTTAGATATCCTCTCGAGAAAACCATAGGGCAGCTTTGCCCACTGCGCTGTCATAGCGTCATTGCTCGTAACAGCTCTTACAGCCACAACATTTTCATAAGTCCTTTCGTCGCCCATGACGCCTACTGTCTTGACAGGCAATAGCACGCAAAACACCTGCCATAATCTCCTGTATAATCCCGTTGCCTTTATCTCATCAATAAGAATCCTGTCTGCCTCGCGAAGTATATCAAGCCTGTGCCTGGTTATTTCACCGATAATCCTTACGGCAAGCCCGGGCCCTGGAAAAGGGTGCCTATGTATCATCTCATCAGGCATGCTAAGTTCTTTTCCGACAAGTCGTACCTCATCCTTAAATAACTCTTTTAAGGGCTCTACCAACTTGAAATTCATGTTCTTGGGTAAGCCCCCAACATTATGGTGAGTTTTAATAGTTACAGACGGTCCGCCAAGCGCGGAACGCGATTCTATAACATCCGGATAAAGTGTACCCTGTGCTAAGAATTTCATCTTACCAAGCTTTTTAGACTCTTTCTCAAAGACCTCGATAAAGACCCTGCCGATTATCTTGCGCTTCTTCTCAGGATCTATTACACCTTTTAGGGCCTTAAGAAAAATATCAGTCGCGTCTATGCACTTTAAATTTATCTTATAGGCATCTTTAAAACGTTTTTTAACGAGCCTTGCCTCATCCTTACGCAGGAGCCCGTTATCAATAAACATCGCGAATAGCTTATTGCCGATAGCCTCGTGCAAAAGAATCGCTAAGACAGAGGAATCTACTCCTCCGCTTAGGCCACAAAGGACGTTATCTTTTCCGATATCAGCCTTAAGTGACTTGATAGAGTCTTTCGCGAATGAACGCATGGACCAGCTTTTTTTGCATTGTGCTATGTTAAATATAAAATTCTTAAATATCTCTTTGCCTTTTGGGGTATGGATCACCTCAGGATGGAATTGCACACCATAAAGACCCTTTGAAGTGTTTGCCATGGCGGATATCTTCGCATTAGGGGTTGAGGCTATTATATTAAAGCCTTTAGGCAGCCTTGCTATCTTGTCGCCATGGCTCATCCATACAACCTCTTTAAATGAAACGCCCTGAAAAAACTTATCCCTGCTCTTTACGGAAAGATGCGCCTTTCCATATTCCCTCATCAACGCCTTCTGCACCCTGCCGCCTAAAAGGTGCGCCATAAGCTGAGCGCCATAACATATACCTAAGACAGGAACGCCTAAATCAAATATATCCTTTTCACACAAAGGGGCCTTTCGCGATGTTACGCTTGAGGGCCCACCTGAGAGAATAATAGCTTTTGGGTTTTTTAAGATAAGTTTATCTTTAGATATATTGTATGGGACTATCTCGGAATAGACGCCGCACTCTCTTATGCGACGGGCTATGAGATGGGTATATTGAGATCCAAAATCAAGAATAGCTATCCAGTCTTTATTCATAAAGGGGTCCTTGCTTATTACACCTTATCCTTATGCTTAGCAACAGGGTGCGGACTTATGGGGCTTAAGTTCTTTGTAATAATCCTGTAATGATTTTGGAATATTCTTGCTTTTTCTTGCCGCGTCTATGCCTTCTACCGTAGCCTCCGCAGCTGCCAATGATGTTATATAAGGTATCTTATGCTGTATCGCCTTCATCCTTATATAACTATCATCGTATTTACCTGTACGGCCTATCGGCGTATTGACGATAAGATGTATCTCTTTATTTTTTATAGCATCGGCTATATTAGGCCTTCCTTCGTGCAGTTTCTTAAGAACTGTCGAGTCGATACCATTCTCTTTTAAGAACTCTCCTGTCTTAGCCGTGGTGTAAATATTAAATCCGAGCTTCTTAAAATTATTGGCTATAGCAAGAAGCTCCGGCTTATCCTTATCCGCAACTGTCAACAAGACACTGCCCTCAATAGGAAGCCTTGCCCCTGCTGCCTCTTCTGCCTTATAGAATGCCAGGCCAAAGGTATCGGCAATCCCCATAACCTCACCTGTAGCCCTCATCTCCGGGCCTAAAACAGGGTCAACTTCAGGAAACATATTAAATGGAAATACCGCTTCCTTGACACCGACATAAGGGGTCTCGATGTCCACTAATTCAGGAAAATCCTTTATCTTTTTACCAAGCATTACCTGTGTAGTTATATTTGCTAAGGGTATATTCTTTATCTTTGATACCAGAGGCACTGTACGTGAAGCGCGCGGATTTGCCTCAATTATATATACCTTTTCATCACATATTGCGTACTGTATATTCATAAGCCCTATAACACCGAGCTCTTTGCCTATCTGAGCCGTATACTTCTTTATAGTATCAAGATGCTCTTTTTTTATGGTCTTTGTAGGTATAGCACATGCGGAATCACCTGAATGGACACCCGCGAGCTCTATATGCTCCATGACCGCGGCGACAAAGGTCTCTTCTCCGTCACATAAGGCATCCACCTCTGTCTCAACAGCATGCTCTAAGAATCTATCTATAAGCATCGGGTGCTCTGGGCTTACATCGATAGCCTTTATAGCGTATTTGCGCAGCATATCTTCATCATAGACTATCTCCATACCACGGCCGCCAAGAACAAAAGAAGGGCGCACCATAAGTGGGTAACCTATTCTCTTCGCGATTACAAGCGCCTCATCTAAAGACATAGCTGTAGCGCTCTCCGGTTGCGGTATATCAAGGGCTATCATCTTCTGCCTAAAGCTCTCTCTATCCTCAGCGAGCTTGATGCTCTCCGGCGTAGTACCTATTATCTTTACGCCATTGTCTTTTAGTTCCTGCGCGAGATTTAAAGGGGTCTGTCCTCCAAACTGCACAATAACACCTTCAGGTTTTTCTTTTTCATATATACTTAGTACATCCTCTACAGTAAGAGGCTCGAAATACAACTTGTCTGATGTGTCGTAATCAGTAGAGACTGTCTCCGGATTACAATTTACCATAATAGATTCATAACCGGCTTTCTTAAGCGCAAATGCCGCGTGGACACATGTATAATCAAATTCAATGCCCTGACCTATCCTGTTTGGCCCACCGCCTAATATCATTATCTTCTTATTTGGCGACACAGGTACAGAATCTTCTCCAATATATGTTGAGTAGTAATAAGCAGCGTTATCCACTCCGCTTACCGGCACCGCTTCATAGCGTTCGTGCTTTCCTATGGATATTCTTTTCTCTCTTACCTGCTTTTCTTTTATATTGAAAAGGCCGGCTAGATATCTATCAGCAAATCCTAATTCTTTTGCCTTTGCCAGCTCCTCATCACTAAGGTTGTTCCAGCCCTTCTTTATTATATCTTCTTCAAAATCTACGAGTTCCTTCATCTCATTTATGAACCATGTCCCTATATAAGTAAGATTATGAAGAGCCTCAATAGTAGCGCCTTTTCTCAGCGCCTCATACATAATAAAGATACGCTCGCTTGAAGGGTTGGCAAGTTTATTCTTTAACTGCTCTAACGGAAGATCCTTAAAGTTTTTTGCTCCTCCAAGTCCATATCTCTTTATCTCCAGAGAGCGTATCGCTTTTTGGAACGCCTCCTTGAAGGTCTTGCCTATGCTCATTACCTCTCCAACAGCCTTCATCTGCGTGCCGAGTATATCCTTTGCCCCTGGAAATTTTTCAAACGCCCATCTCGCGAATTTAATAACAACATAATCACCGCTTGGCACATATTTTTCCAGTGTTCCTTCTTTCCAATAGGGCATCTCGTCCATTGTAATACCTGCCGCAAGTTTTGTAGATATTCGCGCAATTGGAAAGCCTGTTGCCTTGGAAGCAAGCGCGGATGAACGCGATGTCCTTGGATTTATCTCAATAACCACAAGCCTGTCATCAACAGGGTTATGCGCATACTGGACATTGGTTCCACCGGTAACCCCTATAGCATCGACTATCTTGTATGATAGCTCCTGCATACGATCCTGAAGAGACTTTGGCACTGTAAGCATCGGCGCCACGCAGAAACTATCTCCTGTATGAACCCCCATAGCGTCAATATTTTCAATGAAACATACTGTTATCTTTTGCCCCTTTTCATCCCTTACTACCTCAAGTTCGAGCTCTTCCCAGCCGAGCACAGACTCTTCAACCAGTACCTGGTGAACAAGGCTTACTGAAAGCCCTCTCGCGACGATTGTCCTTAGCTCTTCTACATTATAAGCTATGCCGCCGCCTGTTCCGCCCATGGTATATGCCGGCCTTAATACAACCGGATACTTGAGCTTTTCAGCGATTTTTTCAGCCTCCTCTACAGAGTGACATGGTTCTGAATTTGCCATATCAACACCAATCTTATCCATAGTCTCTTTAAAGGCTATACGATCCTCGCCGCGCTCTATAGCATCGGTCTTTACGCCTATTACTTCTACATTATGCTTTTCAAGGACACCTGATTTAAAAAGGCTTGATGAGAGATTAAGTGCGGTCTGTCCTCCAAGATTCGGTAAAAGCGCGTCCGGTTTCTCTATCTCAATAATCTTTTCTATAACCTCAGTGGTCAGGGGTTCTATATAAGTCTTATCAGCTGTACCCGGATCTGTCATAATAGTAGCGGGATTTGAATTGACCAAGACTACCTCATAGCCTTCTTCCTTTAATGCCCTGCAGGCTTGAGTACCTGAATAATCAAATTCACATGCCTGACCTATTATTATAGGGCCTGAACCGATAATCAATATCTTATGTATATCTTCTCGTTTAGCCATATTATCCTCTTCCGTATTTATTAATTTGGTATTATACCATACTCTCCACATGCTTGGCAATAGCCAAAGATGCTGTTAATCCCGGCGATTCTATCCCAATAAGGTTTATAAGGCCCGGAAGGCCTTTCTTATCTTCATGAGATATCACAAAATCTCTCTCTTTCTCACCCGGTGCCTGCAATTTAGCGCGTATACCTGCCATATCCGGGGTTAAATTCTCAAGCTCTAAAAATGGCAAGAACCTCTTTGCTGATTTGTAAAAAAGCTCCCTTTTTGATGAATCGATATCATAATCTATCTTATCAGTATAATAAGCATTGGGACCCAACTTGAGCCCACCGCCTAGATCCATAACCGTGTGTATGCCAAGGCTTGCTTTTTCAGGAGTAGGGTATATAAGATGATTGAGCGTTCCCGGTTTTATGTTGCTTACCCTGAAATATTCACCTTTTGAATAATGTAGCTTATAATTATATTTCGCAGTATCTATTCCTGCCATTTGCGCGATTTTTTCTGAATAGAGTCCGGCGCTATTGATAAGGATTTTTGTTGATAGAGTAATATCTTCACCATCGCTATCAGTTACCTTGATGCTGTAAAGATCATTATTTCTTTTTATGTCTATGACCTCGCAACCATAAGCAAATATAACACCTCTATTTTCCGCTATATTCTGAAGCCTCTTCATAAGTTGATGGGTATCAACTATACCTGTTAAAGGAGAATGTATAGCAGCTATAGCGGCTATCGCGGGCTCGATCTTCTTGATATCTTCACAGCCTAACATACTCAACTCTTTGAGGCCGTTTAGCTTGCCATTAGCAAAAAGTCTTTCAAGTTCAAGCGCTTCCTTATCATTTGTCGCGACTATTAATTTACCGGACTGTCTATGGGGGATATTCTGCTCCCGGCAGAACTGATAGAGGAGCTCTCTTCCTTCCACGCATAATTCTGCCTTGAGGGAATTTTTCTTGTAGTAGATGCCTGAGTGGATAATCTCGCTGTTGCGGCTTGATGCGTGTTGCCCAAAACTATTCTCTTTTTCAATAAGAATAATACTCCTGCCTTTTTGACTTAAGGCAGCAGCGACAGAAAGTCCTACTATTCCCGCGCCTATAATTATTATATCTGGCTTTTCCATTTAATTTGGGTAAAAAAAATTTGTTGTATTCTTGTGGTTCGAAGCTGTTTTCAAGCTAAAGGGGACGGCAGGTCGCATTGCACCCACTGTCCTATTTAGCTTGGAAACAGTTTCAAGTTTATTTAGACAACGCCCTGGTCAAGCATTGAATCCGCTACTTTTACAAAACCTGCTATATTAGCACCTACAACATAGTTGCCTTTTTCGCCATATTCTTCCGCTGCGTCATAAGCAACCTTATGGATAGACTGCATAATGCCTTTAAGACGTGCATCTACTTCTTCTTTGGTCCAGTTGAGTCTCTGTGAATTCTGGCTCATCTCTAAACCGGAGACAGCAACTCCACCGGCATTGGCAGCTTTACCGGGACCATAGAGTATACCAGCCTTGACAAACTTCTCTATACCTTCCGGTGCTGTAGGCATGTTAGCGCCTTCTGATACAACAAAGCAACCATTGTCAAGAAGTGTCTGCGCGTCATCACCGCTTATCTCGTTTTGTGTTGCTGACGGGAAGGCCGCGTCACACTTAATCGACCAAGGCTTTTTGCCTTCATGATATTCAACGCCATATTTATCAGCATATTCCTTTATCCTGCCGCGCTTTACATTTTTAAGTTCCATTGCAAAGCTAAGCTTCTCTTCTGTAATGCCTTTCGGATCATGGATGAAACCTGAAGAATCAGAAAGTGTTACAGCCTTTGCACCGAGCTCGTTAAGTTTTTCTACTGTATATTGCGCTACATTCCCTGAGCCTGAAACAACGCATGTCTTGCCCTTGAATGAATCATTGCGAGTCTTTAACATCTCCTGAGCAAAATATACCGCGCCGTAACCTGTGGCTTCTGGCCTGATAAGTGATCCACCCCAATTAAGGGCCTTGCCTGTAAGTATGCCTGTAAACTCATTACAGATACGCTTGTACTGGCCAAAGAGGAAACCTATCTCACGGCCGCCAACACCTATGTCACCTGCCGGAACATCTGTATCCGGACCGATGTACTTACATAGCTCTGTCATAAATGACTGGCAGAAACGCATAACCTCGTTATCAGACTTACCTTTTGGATCAAAATCAGATCCGCCTTTACCGCCACCCATAGCGAGTGTGGTAAGAGAATTCTTAAATACCTGCTCAAAGGCAAGGAACTTTAGTATCCCAAGATACACAGTCGGGTGAAGGCGTAATCCGCCTTTGTAAGGGCCTATAGCGCTGTTAAACTGGATGCGAAACCCACGATTTACCTGGACCTCACCTTTGTCATCAACCCATGGCACGCGAAACATCATAACCCTCTCAGGCTCTGTTATACGCTCAAGGATCTTTGCCTTTTCATACTTTGGATTCTTCTCCAGAACCGGACCTAAGCAGCTCAATACCTCTTCTACTGCCTGGTGAAATTCCGCCTCACCCGGATTACGGCGCTTGACCTGCTCTAATACTTTATCAATATATGCTGACATCTTATCCTCCCTTTTATTTACTTGTTTCCACACAAAACTACCCTCTAAAACCTCATTGTCCTAAAAGATATTCTATTATAGCCTTGGAGGCCTTCTTTGCCATCCCCATGGCTTCGATAACCGTTCCCTCGCCGCCAACAACATCGCCACCGGCGTAAACTGATTTTATTGATGTCTCCATTGTCTTGGAATCAACAATAATATCAGACCATTTATCTATCTTTAGATCAGGTGTCTGCTGTATCAGCACCTGGTTCGCTTTAAGGCCTACCGCGATAACAGCTTCATCGCAATCTGCCTCAAACTCACTACCATCTATCGGCATTGGCCTTCTCCTGCCGCTCTTATCAGGCTCGCCTAACTCGCATCTAAGTGATCTTATCTTTTTAACAAATGAATTCTCATCATCGCCTAAGAATGCCACAGGCTGGACTAAAAATTCGAATTTAACGCCTTCTTCTTTCGCGTGATGTATCTCAAGTCTGCGCGCGGGCATCTCATTTTCCGTACGCCTGTAAAAGACAATTACATCCGGCTCTATATTATTAAGCTTCTGCAAACGAAGCGCCACCCTTGCCGCGTCCATAGCAGTATTGCCGCCTCCTGCAACAACGATATGCTTGCCAATATTTATAGGTGTGTGGTATTCAGGGAACTTATAAGCACCCATCAGATTAACCCTGGTTAAAAATTCATTCGCAGAATATACATTGCACAGATTCTCACCCGGGATATTTAAAAAAGACGGAACTCCTGCCCCAAGGCCTAAAAAGACCGCGGAAAATCCCTGATCGAATAGTTCTTTTAAAAATACTGTCTTTCCTATTATAATGTTACATTCAATAGATACGCCCAGCTTCTTTAGATAATCTATCTCCGCGTCTAATACATCCTGTGGAAGCCTGAAAGGAGGTATGCCATAGCGAAGAACGCCGCCCGGCTTATGCAATGCTTCATACACAACTACCTCAACACCTTTTCTTGCTAATTCTCCGGCACAGCATAAACCCGCAGGGCCAGAGCCTACTACAGCTACTTTAAATCCTGAAAGCTTCTTATCCTTATTTACAGCGATCTCCAGATTATTTTTCATGCCAAAATCAGCTACAAAACGCTCCAGAAAATGGATATTAATAGCCTTTTCAGAAGCGAAAGGTTCGCCTTTTTTGGAAAATACACACACCTTTCTGCATTGGTACTCCGCCGGGCAGACCCTTCCGCACATAGCGGGAAAATTATTCTTCTCCCTTATAGTAGAATACGCGCCCTTATAATCTTTTTGTGTTATCTCCAGAATAAATTTCTTTATATCTATGCCTACAGGGCATCCGGATATACAGGTAGGGTTTTTGCATTGAATGCATCTTGAAGCCTCTGCCAGAGCTTCTTCTTCTGAATAGACAGAGCAGACTTCCTCGAAGCTCTTTGCCCTTACTAGTGGGTCTATCTCTTGTGGTTTTATCGGGTCTTTTTTCATAGTCTATTTAACCTGCAAATATGGTTCTCTTTTTCAACGTAAGCCTTTGTGCGCTTTACAAGCTCTTCCCAATCGACCAGATGCGCATCAAATTCAGGGCCGTCAACGCAACTAAACTTTACCTCATCACCTATCTTTACACGGCAACCACCGCACATACCTGTCGCGTCTACCATCAGGGCATTTAACGATACTATAGTCTTTAGCTTATATTCCTTTGTAATGTCTGAGACAAGTTTCATCATAGGGATAGGGCCTACAGCGTATATTAAGTTCGGTTTTTGGTTTTCGGCATTCGGCATTAATAACTCTTTAAGTATATCAGTAACATAACCTTTTTTGCCATAAGTGCCGTCATCTGTAGTAAGGTACAATTTATCTGATACCGCCTTTAACTCATCTTCTAAAATAAGCAGTTCTTTTGTCCTGGCACCAAGTATGGTAGTTACGTTATTTCCTGCCTCTTTCATGCCTTTAGCAAGCGGGTAAAGTTCCGCGATGCCTACGCCACCTCCGATAAGAATAACATCTCCATAATCTTTTAACTCTGTGGCGTGACCCATAGGCCCTGCTATAGCGTATATTGAATCGCCTACTTCCATAGAGCCTAAAAGTTTTGTAGTAAAACCTAGCTCCTGGACGATTAGGACTATAGAGCCTGTAGTCTCGTTCTTATCAACTACTGTTAAGGGGATCCTCTCGCCAACTTCTTTTACCATGATGACTATAAACTGGCCCGGCCTTACCTTTGACGCGATAAGGGGCGCTTCGATCTCCAGCCTTGTTATCCTGGTATTTGACTCCTGGACCATTACTTGCTTATTAAGTATCTTCATATTATATATATAGCTCCATGTGTAAAAAAAAGGCGTTTCCTCTTTCGCCATCATTGGCTAAAGCAAAAACACCTTTGTTAAAACGTGTGTAATATAACATAATGAAAAATTATGTCAAGCTTTTTTTCAATCGTTTTATTCTGTGTACTTTTTCCAGGTAGATTCTAGAGCGGGGCTATCTATCCACGAGAGAATATATTCGACATAATCCGCACCGGTTACTCCGGTATCTCTTCCGGTAATAGTCATTTTCTTCTCGTATAATCCGCATATCTCTAATGCCATGTCTATTCTCTTAGCATGGGCTGAAAAACCTATATGGCGTAACAACATTGCGCTCGCGCGTATCATAGAACACGGATCCGCGAACTGCGCCCTGCCTTCATCTACCATGCGCGGGGCACTGCCATGGATAGCCTCAAACATTGACCAGCGCGTACCTATGTTAGCGCTGCCTGCTGTACCCACACCGCCCTGTAGCTGTGCCGCCTCGTCTGTCAATATATCGCCATAAAGGTTAGGCAAGACTATTACCTTAAAATCACTTCTCCTGGCAGGATCTAAAAGCTTTGCTGTCATTATATCGATATACCATTCATCAAGCTTTATATCCGGGTACTCTTTTGCTATACGAAAAGCGACCCTTGAAAAGCGGCCGTCAGTGGTCTTTACGACATTTGATTTGGTAACAACGGTTACATGATCTATGTTATTTTTTTTAGCGTATTCAAACGCCATCCTGATTATCCGCTCTGCGCCCTGCTCTGTAATAACCTTAAAATCTATACTCAAATCAGCGGAGACATCAAAACCTTTGGAACCCAGGACATAGGCGCCCTCTGTGTTTTCACGAAAAAAACACCAGTCAATGCCTTCTTTAGGTATACGTACAGGGCGCACATTAGCGAAGAGATCAAGAGCCTTACGCATCGCTACATTAGCGCTCTCTATATTGGGCCACCTGTCCCCGGCCTGAGGTGTAGTGGTAGGGCCCTTTAGTATAACATGGCATGCCTTAAGCTCTTCTAAGACATCGTCAGGTATAGCCTTCTTCTGCTCTGCCCTGTTCTGTATGGTAAGCCCCACTATATCCTTAAACTCTATCCTATTGCCTTTAACCTCATCTTTTAATACATGCCTTAAGAGGACTTCCGCATGCTTGGATATAACCTCACCTATGCCATCGCCAAAACATACACCGATTATAATAGGTGATAGAGCAGCGTAATCAATCGGCTTGCTCTCCTTTTTCATAGCCTCGACACGTTCAAGCTGTTCTATAATTATATCGGCGAATTTTATCTTTGCTTTTTCTACCAACTCTTGTGACATCTTTTTCCCTTTTTCTTATAATATAGCCAGATAACGATCCAGCTCATGTTTTGTAACCTGCTTCTTATAATCATCCCATTCATCTTTTTTGTTACGTATAAAATACTCGAATACCTTATCCCCAAGAGCTTTTCTTACAAGCGGGCTCTGCTCGGTTATCCTGATAGCGTCATAGAGGTCATCCGGAAGAGACGCTATACCTAAATCTTTTCTCTCTTTCTCAGTCATGCTGTATACATTATTAGTTACCTGTTTTGGTAGTTTATATTTTTTCTTTATACCTTCCAAACCAGCGGCAAGCATTACTGAAAATGCCAGATAAGGGTTGCATGCGGGATCAGGGTTTCTGAGCTCTATCCTTGTAGCCATCTCCTTGCCGGGCTTATACATCGGTATCCTCAATAAAGCGGACCTGTTTCTACATGCCCATGAGACATAGACAGGCGCTTCATAACCCGGAACAAGCCTCTTGTATGAATTGACCCATTGACAGCATACAGAGCATATCTCAGTAGCGTGCTTTAAGAGGCCAGCCAGGAAATACTTTGCTGTTTCAGATAAATGGTTCTTATCGTTTTTATCAAAGAATGCGTTTTTCTTTCCCTTAAAAAGAGACATATGCGTATGCATACCGCTTCCATTTATACCATATACAGGTTTTGGCATAAAAGTAGCGTACATATTCTGCTGCATCGCTACCTCTTTTACAACCATGCGGTATGTCATAACATTATCAGCCATCAAAAGAGCCTCGTTGTAGCGCAGGTCTATCTCGTGCTGAGATGATGCTACTTCATGATGCCAATACTCAACATCTATACCCATCTTCTCAAGGGCAAGCACTGTCTTTCTTCTTAGGTCCTGGCCTATATCCATCGGTGTAAGGTCAAAATAGCCGCCGTTATCGAGTATCTCGGTTCCACCGGCATTTCTAAAATAGAAATACTCAAGTTCAGGACCGACATTGAAGGTATAACCCAACTTCTTTGCTTCTTTAAGATTGCGCTTTAAGA
Source organism: uncultured Planctomycetia bacterium (assembly GCA_964506565.1). Lineage (GTDB taxonomy): Bacteria > Omnitrophota > Gorgyraeia > JABMRG01 > JABMRG01 > JAUVHV01. The sequence continues at coordinate 15,815 of CAZDLP010000004.1, read as the reverse complement.
CATACCTTGGGTCTCCTTCAAAAGGCTTTCCATTAGGTTCTACAACATCACAGAACATCCTCGCTACGGTGCCTTCTTCCTGCGTCCATGGCATAATCCGAAATGTTGAAATATCAGGCTTTACTACCATATCAGATTCCTCGATACGTGAAAAGCCCTCTATGGAGGATCCGTCAAATCCCATCCCATCATTTAACGCGTGGTGCAGTTCCTCAACAGGCATGTCAAAACTCTTTAAGAATCCCAGAACATCGGTAAACCATAAACGAACAAACGCTACCTTTTTTTTCTTAGCAATCTTAATAATCTCTTGTTTTGTCATCTCCTACTCCTTTTTTAAAAGATTTCTCGTTCTTCACTATATGAAAGGTCTAGGAAGTTTCGTAACTTCCTGCTGCGTATAGGGTGGCGCAGTTTTCGAAGCGCCTTTGCCTCGATCTGCCTGACCCTTTCCCTTGTAACATGAAATACTGTTCCAACCTCTTCGAGTGTACGCGGATAACCGTCTCCGATACCAAAACGAAGCCTCAATACCTGCTTTTCTCTGTCAGTCAAGGTATCAAGCACGCCTTCCATCTGCTCCTTGAGCATGGTATAGGCGGTAGCGCTTGACGGCGAGAGCGCGCGCTTATCCTCAATAAAATCGCCAAAATGCGTATCACCCTCGTCGCCAACAGGTGTCTGTAGCGATATAGGCTCCTGTGCGATCTTTAATATACCGCGAACCTTTTCAACGGATAACTCCATATGGCGCGCTATCTCTTCAGGCGTAGGTTCTCTTCCTGTCTCCTGAACAAGAGAGCGAGAGACCCTTACAAGGCGGTTTATCGTCTCTGTCATATGCACGGGTATCCTGATCGTACGCGCCTGGTCAGCGATAGAACGCGTGATAGCCTGTCTTATCCACCATGTCGCGTATGTAGAAAACTTGTAACCGCGTTTGTATTCAAACTTATCAACTGCCTTCATAAGTCCGATATTACCTTCCTGTATCAGATCAAGAAAGGAAAGGCCCCTGTTTGTATATTTTTTAGCGATAGAGACCACAAGCCTTAGGTTTGCCTCTACAAGAAACTTTTTTGTCTTTTGAAAGTTTGCCTCGTTCTTTCTTATGCTAAAGATATACTGCCTTATCATATCGGCTTTTTCACCGAATTCGCACTCTATCCTCTTTATATCTCTATTAAGCTTTGGGATGTCCCTATATTTTCTCTTCTTCTTTAATTTGGTTATCTCTCTATTTATCCTATCAATCTGCTCGGCATGCATTATGATCCTGAAACCCATCTCCTCAATAAAAGTAGTGGCCAAGCTAAATTTACACATTATTTCTTTTTGAGTCTTTGGATTTCTGGTACGCTTTAATTGTTTGAGCAGTTTCGTTACCTTTGTAACAGGCTTTGTCCTTGTTGGATTCAAATCATGCTTTGTATACTCTTCAACAGTTACCTCTTCACTAACCATCCGCTCGGCAAGCTCGATTATATACTCTAAACTAAGCTTGCAATCAAATATCACATCACGAAAACCCATCTCCGCTGTTTCTATTTTCTTTGCCAGGGTTATCTCTTCGTCCCTGGTTAAGAGCGGTATCTGCCCCATCTGCTTAAGATACATCCTGACAGGATCATCCATAGTGCCGGTAGATCTTGATGTAACCGCCTGCTTAGCAGCCTTGTCCTTGGCCTTAGCGGTATCTGAATCAAGCAGCTCTATCTTCTCGTTATCAAGTGCGGTAAGGATAGCATCTATCTCCTCGGATGATGTGATATTCTCCGGCAATATCTGGTTTATCTCATCATATGTAAGATACCCCTTACTCTTGCCAAGCGTTACGAGCTCTTTTATCTTTTCCGCCGGGGTCTTTTGCACCTTCTTAGCCTTTGCGGATTCTTTCTTAGGCACTGTCTTCTTCGCGGCCTTTACCGGCTCTTTTGGGGGTGTGACCTTTACTTCTTTCTCCACCTTTACCTTTTTTAGCGAAGTAGGTTTCTTTTTATCCGTACTTTTTTTAGGCGCCGGCTTTGAGTTCTTTTTTAAGACCTTTTTTGCTACACGTTTTTTAATTGTCATTAAACCCTCTCGCTCTTTAACATATCTAATTGCCTCATAAGCCCCATTAATCTCTCGTCGTCACCCTGCTGCTCCGCTTGCTTTATAAGGCTTGTTAGTTTTTCCCTTTTACTACTCATATCGTCTTTTTTTATGCGCACGATACAATCCCTGAAACTCTTTTCCCTGTCAATAAAATTCTCGGTCGCTGAAAGCGCCTCGCATACAATATGGCTTAAATGATCATCATTTAAATTGTGTATTACCCTTGCCGCGCTGGGGATTTTTCCGTCATCAAGCATACGATAGACCAAGGCGACTATATCGCGTATCTCATGACTATTAAAATCTTCGCACTTTAACTCACTTCTTGCCTTTTGTGCTATGTCAGGGTCCTCTATCATAAGACCCGCTATTATACTTTCGGCAGGAGGCATATCAAGGTTCTGTTTAGGCTTTTTTACCTCACCGAGATAAGAATAATCTAGCTTTATCTTAGAAAGTTCCTCATTGAGCGCATCTTCCGTAATAAAAAGGGCCTTAGAAAGCCTGCTTATATAATCCGCGCGCAGGACACTATTCTCAATCCTCTTTATAGTAGGCAACATCTCGACTGATATCTTCGTCTTATCCTCTGATAGCGCGGGATTGAACCTTTTAAGGAGTAATTTGAGTTTATAGTCAAAAAGGTTATCTGCTGCCTGTATAACATCCAAGAGCTTATCTTTTCCGTTCTTGCAGACAAAATCATCGGGATCCTGCCCTTGGGGCAGTTTGGCGATCTTTACAAAGAGCCCTTCTGAGACTAAAAGATCTAAGCCCCGTAACGAAGCTGCCTCGCCTGCCTGATCCGCATCAAAGATTATAACCACATTGTCTGTAAAACGCTTGATAAGCCTTATCTGCTCAACTGTAAGCGCGGTTCCTAATGTGGCGACTATGTTCTCTATCCCGCTTTGATAAGGGATGATGAGATCAAGGTATCCCTCAACAATTATAACGTAGTCTTTTTCTTTTATCTGCTCAATAGCGAAATTCAGGCCGTAAAGATGGCGACCTTTTACATATACATCTGTTTCAGGGGAATTCATATATTTTGGCAGCGAATCATCAAGCACCCTGCCGCCAAAGGCAACGACCTTGGAGCGCACATCAAATATAGGAAATATTACCCTGTTTCTAAATCTGTCATAAAAACTATCTGTCTTTCCGGGTATAGCAAGACCTGCCTTTTCAAGCGCTGTGGAGGAGACACCTTTTGTCTTTGCGAATTTTAAAAGACTATCCCACTCGCCGGAGGCAAAACCTAGTTTAAATTTCGCGACAATATCCGCGTTTAACATGCGCTTTACGAGGTATTTTCTCGCTTCATTAGCCTTTGCCGAACCTATAAGAAGCGCATTATAATAGTTGACGGCAAACTCATTTATGCGGTGTAGCATGTTCGCGGATGAACGGCTCTTGCCACTAGCGCTACCTTTAAATTGCGGTATTTGAACACCCGCTTTGTCAGCAAGAATGCGAAGCGCCTCCATAAACTCGAGATCTTCATGCTTCATCACAAATGATATCATGTCGCCGCCGGCACCACAGCCAAAACAATGGTATATCTGCTTTACCGGACTTACTACAAAAGACGCGCTCTTCTCATGGTGAAAAGGGCAGCAGGCCTTAAAATTTCTTCCTGCCTTTCTTAAGGATATATAGCTGCCTACGATCTCAGCTATATCAAGCTTTGACTGGACCTCTTCTATTACACCTTCGATATCTGTTGCCAAAGTCTTTTCCTTTTTTAAATCACGTGTAAACTAATTATTTTTTACCGCGCCTATCGACCCTGATAAACCCTGAACATGGTATTATCTTCAAACACTTTTTTGGGTCTATGGCATCCAACAGTAGATTTACTCCTAAACTGTCACTTGCTATATGACCGGCTATAATAATATTCAGCGAATGTTTCTTTGCCTTCTTAAAATGTTCTTCGCTCATGTGCATAGCTACTATAGTCTTGACCCCGGCCTTTACCATAGCGGGAAATACCTTTTTTGAGCCACCTGTCCCACCTGTCATCTCGAGCATTACCTTGCCGCATTTATTTGTTGGCTTTCCTAATGTTATACAAGGGCCTGTACCGATAGCTGCTGAATACTGATATTCGGGCTCGGATAAAAGCATATTAATAACATCCTGAACAGTCTTTGGCTTTTTCTTATTAATCTCCTTATCCAGGTACGCTGATACACAATTATCAGCAACGGTATGCGAGCACATAATCGGCATATCCAGAAGTTGCGCCGCGTCAACAGGACGCATAACATTACCTGGGTGGAGTTTTCTGGCTACCTCTTCTATCCTCTCATCGAGCATCTTCTTGACTTTTTTTCTAGCAACACCGGCGTTTTCTAATATATCAAGCTGTATCTTCATCACGGTATGCAGAGCGCTAAGGGCAAAACCTTCCGGGTGATGCCCAAGAATAAGGTCTATCTTTTTGCCTCTTTTTCTTAACGCGTCAGCAAGAAGTATCTCCGGGGTCTCCATGTCTATACCTGCAAGGACAGTCTTTATCTCTTTTGATAGATTACCGAATAACACCCTGCTGTCACCATAGGGATTGGTAAGCTTCTCTTTATCAAAGGCCTTTTTCTCATCAACTGATAACACGTCATACTCTTTTTTAACCTTGGCTAAAAAACTACTTACACCTTTTCTACCACGAGGATCATTTTTAATACCCTCGGCTACGATTGAATTATGTATATCCTTCAGCTTCAATGCACTTTTCTCCTTATCGATAGGTATAGGCGGGAATGAAAGTAAAGATAAAGCTTCATGCCCTATAAAATTATTTCTTCTTTACCTTTTCCTTTGCCTTTACCTTCTTAGTTAGTTAAATTAATCTTGGGTCTTGGTAGGTATACCAAAAATAGCGGACTCTCGCTCTTCCTCGGGAAGCCAGGATGTCAAAGACGAGTAAGTCCTTTCCGTAACCTTTATCAGAAAGCTACCTGTAAACGACTTGGATTGTATCGACTCCTTCATATAATCGTTAGGAACAAAACTAAGGGTTAACATCAGTATCCCCGAGACGATAATCCCTCTTCCACAGCCTATTACGCCACCGCCTATCTTTTCTAGCTGCGGTATAAACTGGATATTGAGTATCTTAAGAAGGAATGTAAGGGTATATTTGAAGATAAGCCTTATGATCTGGACAATAATTATAAAACATAGCATATTACAAAGCCAGATAGGAAGACTGAAATTAAGTATCAGTACATCCGCTACCCGGCTATACCATTGGACCGATAGTATTAAACTAATTATTATACCGAAAAAATTGAATAATTCAGCGGTAAGGCCGCGTTTAGCGCCCATATATATGCTTCTTACCACTAAAACTAGTACTACTATATCCAACCAGTTTATATTTTTAATTATTTCCATATTAAGGGGATTAAAAGTTCAGTAAAATATACCACACAAACATATAAAAGTCAAGGGGTTCGGGAAAAAAGCAGATGCTGATTATCTTACTTGAAATACTCAAGCGCCTTACGTGTGGGTGCGGAATCGGGATCCAGCCTGAAAGACTCCATAAGCTCTTTCTTGGCAAGATCTAGTTTTTCGGAGCGCCCATATATAATACCTAGATTATAGTGGGTCTTGGCGTTTTCGGGATCAAGCTCTATAGCTTTTTTGTACTCACTTATCGCGAGTGAGCGCCTTCCTGCAATCTCATAAAGGCCGGCAAGGTTGTTATGCGCCTGCGGGATGTTAGGGTTTAATTCAATAGCTAACTTATACTCTTTTTCAGCGGCATTGAGGTTGCCCTCTCTCGCGTTTAAAAGGCCTAAATTTATATAAGCAAACGCATAATCTGGGTCTCTTGATAATGCGTCGAATATATATGACTTGGCACGCTTGTAATCTTGGTTCATCATGCAGGCATAACCCGCATCATTATAAGGCTTGGGATTAGACGGATTAATCCTCATGGCTTTTTTAAACGCTATAATCGCGTTATCATATTCATTTGCCTTTAAATAAAGGCTGCCAAGATTGGTATATCCGGTTGCTGTTATATCATCAATATCTGTTGAAAGATTAACCATTGGAAATATCGCCGCGCATAAGAGCAAACTTAGTCCTGCTTTTAAAAAGTTCTTCTTCTTTATCCTATCTAAAAACCATGATATGAAGAACCCCGTGAAAATAACCATCACCACAGCGAAAGGTACCCGGTATCTTGAGCTGACAAAATACAGAAGTATCGACGCTGTATATGTAATCACAAATAGGTATAGGGGCATTACCTTTTTCCAGTTTTTTAAGGATATCAACATGCCCGCTATTCCCAATGTACCTACAAATAGAAATGTGATAAATGGAAATCTTAAGATAGGTATCTTATCACGATAGACCTCGTAACAGGCGACATCGTATATCTCTTGGCTGTTTATAAAGAGAGTCAATTTTCGCCATAAAAGCCTTAAGAAAGCACCGGGGTTTTTCTTTATAAAGCTTGCGGCCTTGGACGCGTAATACTTTGATACCTCGGAATCTTTTAAATCTCTACCAAGCTCTTTCTGTGCTATTGTCTTGGCGTCGGTCTGTAAACCAGCGATATTTGAGCGCGCCCAGGAAGGCGCCTTAAACCTTCCATCGGCCTCTTCATTGTTTCCGATATAGAGATTCATTCCGGCGTGAGATGTCAGGAATACGATATCCCTAGATACGATATAATTTCTTACAAGAAGCGGCGTCATTACCAACAATACACCTACAATAGCCAAGGCTGCGTTTTTAAGGGCTTTTTTCTTATCAGCTGATATTATCACAACCCAGGCAAGTGCCAAAGGCAGGAATAAAAGCATACTCGCCCTTAACATAATAGCCAGCCCCGCTATAACGCCAAATAAGAAAAACCTGCGCTTGCTCGGGGCCTGAATAGCCTTGACAAAAATTAGTAATGAGGCAAGATAGAAAAAAACCGTAAATACTGTCGGGACTAATATGCCGCTGTAAAAAATAAAAGGCGCATAAAAAGCAGCTATAATAGCCGCTATAACACCGACACGTTTATTAAATATCTCCTTGACAATAAGATACAAAAGAACACAGCCCAAAGAACCTATTATTATCTCTACCAAGCGGACGATGAATAGATCATGTTTGAATATCTTAAAAATAATACCAAGAAGATACGGATAAAGCGGCAACCCGTTAAATAGGCCTTTCCCTAACCATTCTCCGCCTGCTATAGACAAGGCCCAATTATTATAAAACGCTTCATCAAGCATAAAGATATTATGGAAAATAGTCGATTTAATCTGGATAATATAGATAAACCTAGGAAAAAAAGCTATAAAGAATATAAGATATGCCATTTATGTCTTAGCGAAGGTCTTTGACGCTTTTATAAAAGCGTCTACTATAACAGGGTCAAATTGAGTCGATTTGTTCTCCTCGAGTTCTTTTAACGCGGCTTCTTTTTTTATAGGTTTTCTATGAGGCCTTCCCGCGGTCATCTCCTCATATGAATTGCAGACCGCTATTATACGTGATGACATGGGTATATCGTTTCCCTTTAATCCATCGGGATAACCTGTACCATCAAAATTCTCGTGATGATGACGAATAATATCAAATGTACTCTCTATCTCTCGCATAGGGCTTAGGATCTGTTCTCCTATTGTCGTATGTTTCTTAAAAATTTCATACTCTTTCTTTGTAAGTTTGGCCTTCTTTGTAAGGATCTTATCGGGTATACCAATCTTTCCAACATCATGCAAGAGCGCGGCTATGCGCAAGGTCTCGTAAAAATTCTTGGTAAAATTAACATAAGGTAAAAGCTTTTCAAGCTCCTTAGTAGTAGCTGCCGCGTAAGTACTGGATTTTGACGCGTGCGCATGTGCGTAACCATCTTTTGAGTCTATGGCAACGCTAAATGCCGAGGCAGCGTTTATAAAAAGCGTGTGCTCTTCTTTATACATCTTGTCAAGTTTGCCTATCCTTGCCTTTAGCTCCTCGTACATTCGCGCGTTCTCAAAGGCTATCGCGGCATTGCTGGAAAGGGTTGAAAGAAGTGAAAGATCATCTGTTGTATACCTCTCTCCTGAGCGTTTTTCACCTAAGACTAAAAATCCTATCATCTCACCACGCAAGAAACTTGGCACACACAAATTCGCCCCGGTCTTTTGCATCGCTATCCTTATCTGCTCGAGTGTTCTTTTTAATATAAGCTTTTGCGGGAATAACCTCTCGCCCTGGATCCAACTTAAAATATTTTCTATGCTTATCGGCTCCTTCTTCTCGATTAACCATTTTATAAGCGGTGAATCCTCATCAACCTTTTTTATAATATCCTGATCCTTAAACCCCTGAGAGACTTCCTGCAGATAACTATTGGCTGTCTTGTTGTATATATAGACAGAACAACCCGCTATCCTTACCTCTTTTGATATAAAACGGACCATTATCTTAAGCAGCCTCTTTGTATCGGTAACGAGTGTCATGCCTCGTGCGACACTCTTTAACGTAGACATATAATCATACCCCCGCTGATACAAGACCGCGTCTGTTGCCTTTGCGAGCATCTGCTCTAAGGGCCTGATAAATATTGTTATTATAAAGAGCGCGACAACAGGCAGCACCCAACGGTTTATATTGAAATTTAATGATAAGAACCTTTGCGCGATGAATACAAGTGCCACAAAGCTACCAACTATCCCGCCATACATGAGCGAAAAGACAAGTGTCTTTTTTCTTATAACCTCAACACCCATAAGGCGGGCTGTATATGTAGCGATCGCAACAAAAAGATTTGATGCCGCTACAAAATAGAATGCTAACGGGCCCAATACAAGTATATTTACCCCGTATACTGTAAAGAATATCAAGCTACCGCCGCCTAAACCAAAGGTGCCTGCTATGGTAACATACCTTAATTGTTTCTTACCGATATCACTCAAACTAGCGAAGGATTTGTGTACAAGATAATGCGCATAAGCCGGATACGCGATAAAATACAGGATAAACAACGGAAACAGGGTACCTGGATCTGTAATATTTAGACCAAGCTTATATGACACACCCTTTACTATATACGGCGTAAAACTCAATAATGCAAAAACAGTAGCAAGAAAGTAACCTGCTGCAACAACGTATTTCTGTTTGTTTTCCAGGCGCATCAGCTTGATAAGAAAACAGAAATAAAACAATGGCACAAAGGATACGCCAATGTGACAGAATTTTAAAAATAAAACAACATAGCTCTTGTCATTAAATATACAACCTAATAACATACCGAACGAAAAGATCGCGATAGATAGCATAAGTAAAAAATAGCTCTTTACTGTCTTTCCTCTCCTGCCACGGATAAATAACAGAAACCCTAGAAGCAATGTAATAACAAGCGTTATAATAGCCCCTGCTATATAATTTATTTTATAATAATACATTCTTACTCTACCTTAATCTATAATAAGCTCTACTTTTTTGTCTACGGCACTCTGCTTAATAGCGCCCTGCTCATACGCCTTTAAGAATGCAGCTACCATGTAAGGGTCAAACTGAGCTGCGGCATTTCGCTGTATCTCTTCCCTTGCGACCTCAACAGGCAGGCCTTTACGATATGGCCTGTCAGAAGTCATGGCGTCAAAGGTATCAGCAACCGCGATTATCTTTGCCATAAAGGGTATCTCATCAGATTTCAAGCCATCAGGATAGCCTTTTCCATCGTACCTTTCATGGTGATGTCTTATGCCACCTATAAGATCACGTAAACCTTTTATATGCGTTACTATCTCAGCACCTGTAACAGGGTGCTTTCTCATAGCCTCCCACTCCTTGTCACTAAGCTTTGAAGGCTTATGCAATATATTATCAGGGACACCTATCTTTCCTATATCATGCAATACCGCCGCTATCTGGAGCCTCTGCCGGAAAAGTGGGTTATTGTCGACTTCGTACACAGCACCCATGCAATCTAATATAGCAAGGCTAAAATTGGTAACCCTCTCAGAATGGCCATGCGTATAAGGGTCTCTTGCGTCTATAGCTGCCGCGAATGCAACTGAGGCATGCATAAAAAGCCTGTGCTCTCTCTTGTAAAGTTCCTCAAGCTCATTGGCCTTTTTATCTATCTCAAAATATAGCTGTGAGTTTTTTAGCGCAACAGCGGATTCATCAGAAAGAGCTGAAAAGAGGTCAAGATCATCCTGTGAAAAGAAATCACCTGATTTTTTATTCCCAAGAACCAGTATGCCTAATAGCTCATCCCTGTAAAAACTCGGTACGCATACAGCAGCGCCTAAGTCCTTCATCCTATGCTCTATCTGGATCAGGTCTGATGTAAGCACACTCTTTAATGAATAGCTTGTATCATCTCTGTTCCATCTTTGGGTCTCCTCTAAGGTAAGGGGCTTCTTCTTTTCAACAAGCCACTGAATAAGCGGATTCTCTGTGCTAAGAGTCATGTTTATATCTAAAATTCTGCTATTATTACGCGATGCCTTTATCTTATAAATGGATTGCTTTTCATCATAGATAAGGATAGAAACATTACTCAATCTTATCTTCATTGATATTATATGCACTATCAATCCAAGTAGTTTCTTAGGATCCCTGACAGTTGACATACCTATAGACGCGTCTCTTAGTATCTTTTGATACTCAAATTTCTTGCGAAATAAGCGTTTGCCAATTACATTGTATGCCAATCTTTCAATAGGACGAATAGCAAAAGTAACAAGAAGCAGTGAAAGCGCCGGAACAAACCATTGGCTTTGCCCAATATAAGGCTGTATAAACTGTTCACCCGCAACTATTACAAGCATAAATATGCCGACTGAAAACCCGAATATTCCTGCAAATACCGCTGTCTCACGAATAATAACTTCTATGTCCATGAGGCGATGGCGTAAAATAGCATAAGAAATTATACATATCCAAAAAGACATTATTAAAAAACCAAAGGGATAAAAACTTACTCCATAAGCAGGTAAGTAATCCACGGCTGCTATTGGGCCTATTACAAAACCCCAAAAAATGTATTTTATTCTGTTAGCATTTAAAGCATAACCCTCTTTCAGCTTGTTATGATAACCAAAATAAGAAAGCAAAGCCCCTCTAAAAAAAAGTGCAATAAATACAAATATAGATAGGAGATTTAAATTAGAAAAGCGTGGATAGTATCCCCACGTGTATGTATATATACCCGTTATAAGACATCCTGATAACCAAAGTAAACCTGTGAATATTATCCCTATTATATACGTAGCTAATATAAAATATCTTTCATGTCTATTTAAAAGTAAAACTATAAAATGGTGGAAAGTCATAGCTGTAAAAATCGCACCTGAAACACCTATTTTTGATAGAAATAATGCAGTACTTTTACTGTGAACCGAATATAAAATACTAAAAGAAAAAAGCCATATAAAACAACAAATGCAACCTGCAGCAAAAGTAATTTTATAATATGCTTTTTGAGTATGGAAACCCTGCGTAGCAATGACTAGCCCAAGCCCTAACAATAGCAAACTAGCCATCATTGGCAAAATAGAATATAAACTCATTTAAACCAATTCTTTATTTATTAATATCTTTGATAATCTTTTGCTTAAAGCCACTATTGTTAATATCGGTGGGAGTCCCGCTGACTCAGGAAAAACACTTGCATCGGAAACATATAGACCTTTTATTTTTGTCTCCAGATTAGTGTCTACAATATCTCCTATTGCAGCAGTACCTCCAGGGTGTGCACCACGTGTCTTTGTAACTACCATTGTTTTAGGGTCTACCCCTATTCCGCTAAGTATCTTTTTCGCAAGTAAAGCGCCCTTCTTTAAGCGCTGTAAGTCTTGCTCCGTCACAGTCTTACTTATAATACCTTTTTTATCCACGCTACCAACATTGTTATCCTTTATCTTTGTCATAATGCCTACAACTTTTCTTCTTCTAAAACTCTTAGCAGGGTAACCTATATCTAATTTATCTATAGAACTGCCATCCTCTTCTCTCAACCTTTTAAGCAACCAGTTTAATCTTTTTTTCTTCAAATCCTGCCCTAGTGGCACAAGAGAGAGTAATACCAAAAACGAATCTATAAAAGGTGATAATATAAAACCATGTTCTTTAAAAAAATTCATATCGCTTACGACAGACATAGTAGGCTCTTTGAGTAAACTGTATTCTTTTGATATGCCGTATGTAACATTAAGTAAATCACAAAAAAGCCTTTTACCTGCCTCGAGCCCGGAATTCTGCAAAATAACAGGTGTTCCCAGTCCTCCAGCGCATACAATAATAAGTTTAGCTTTAACTATAAGCCCCCTGCCTCTTCTTTTACCCCTTGCACCTATTACACGACCTTTATAGCTTAATATTTTTTGTATGTCTGAATTGGTAACTACTTTTACACCGTTCTTTTTTGCCTCTTCAATATCATTCAAAGAAGACCATTTAGACATAGATCGGCAGCCTAATACACAACGTCCACAAAGAGTGCAATTTTTAGGAGTAAAAAATTTAGGCGTCGGCACCATATTTATGCCGATGTTATTTGAAGCTTTTATTATCGCGCGGCTTGTTTTGCTTATTATGGGGTTTGGTATTATATTAAGCTCTTTTTCTGCCTCTTCATACTCATCTTCCAAATCGATTCCTAATTTTTCCAATTCATTTTCTAATGAACGAACACCATTACCGCAACTTACTAAAGTTGTTCCTCCTAAAGTAATCGCCCTATATATTACAACGCCTTCCTTGCTCTTACTAAATAAGGCACATTTATCATATACCTGGGAAGCAAATAGTTCTGAACCTATGCGTTTAGGACTACTCCCTTTTTCAAGCAAAACTATTTTCTTTTTGCTGACTCTGGATAATTCTTTGGCAACGGTAGCACCGCCCGCACCTGAACCAATAACAACAATATCTGCTTTCAATATTTCTGGCATAATTATAGCTCTGTTACACTAATTCCTTGAAGATGGCTGCTTCTTTCGCATATATATGTCATCTCCCCGAAGGGTCCACCACTTTTCTTTGTGCCACCATGTGTACCTATATACAAGGAGAAGCCCACATGCCTTGAATTAATTCTTAAAAGACCTGAGTTATGCATTTCGTGCATAAACTTATTTATGTACTCTTTCGATTTAATCCAAGCGGAAATTCTAAGGCCATAATTATTGTTTTCTGACATATCAACCATTTTAGCAAATATAATATCGTCTTTTGTTTTATCTGCCCGCTCAGGTTTATTAGACGTACTATTTATTTTTAATAACGGCAAAAGCGGAAAAAAATTCTCTTCTCTTATACATAACATCTCAGAGCCCTTGATTTCGTCTTCTATTCTCACTAGAGTTGGGTCTATATACATACCTCTTGCGTCTTCTTCACCCTTATAACTGATTCTTCTGCCTCCACAAATAATCTCTGCGCCTTTTGCTTTGGCATCTTTTAGAAATTCAAAATATTCGGGGATTTTTATAACCGGCGATAGACAAGTTCCTGGATCATCGGGCAAACCTACCTTCATTGCTTTAACTTTGGCAAACATCACTTTACAAAAATCATCATAAATGTCTTCGTGAATAATAGCATTCTTAGGAACCATGCATATCTGTGTAGAACCTAAGAAAGCATCCAAAAGGGCGTCTGTAGATTTTTCTATATCAGCATCCTTCCAAACAAATAACATATCGTTTCCTGATAATTCTAATATAGTTTTTTTGCCTGCCATATAGGCTCTCTTGCCTATGTCTATGCCTCTATCGCTTTCTCCAAAGTGGAATATTGTGTTTACTGCTGGATTGCTCAACCATTCTTCTAACAATTTCACTGAATTACCTATTACTATATTGACAACACCATCGGGAGCGCCATTTCGTTTAAGTGCTTCGTTAACTATATTTTTCCATACATACATCAGGGAAATAGGACATCTCAAAGGAGGCTTAACTATAATAGCATTACCTGATAGTAAAACACCTGTAGCTACAAAAGAATTACTTGTAGGGGCATTTTTAGGCGGGTTAAGGCATACCACACCATCGGCTTTTCTCGCCAAATAAAGCGTTTCTTGACCAATTTTTCCTATCTGCTTCCAAACCTGCTCCTTATATAAATCTAAGGTTTCCGGCGCAACACCTCTTTCCATGCCCTCGAATTCCCACTCCGCAAGCTTTAAAGGATGGCCTTCTATTATAAAAAGCTTGATAATCTCTTCTCTATTCTCAACTAACAAATCATGTATATCCCCCATTATTCTACGACGCTTATCTAATGGGAAATTTTTATAAATTTTACTGGCCGCATAAGCTGCGCTAATTGCCTCTTGGCATAACTTTTCGTCACCCAAGCAATATTTGGCATATATGTACTCTTCGGTTTTTAGTGGCAGATCACCATTCTTTAAATCCTTGATAATCTTACGTGTTGTTTTGAAATCAATAACTGCTTTAGTAGCATATGGAAAATATTCATATTTGCCTGTATCTACATCATTCCCATTAATTAAAAGCGTAAATTTTTTCATCATTCCTCTTATTGGTTATTTTTCTGCTATTACCGCTCCATCAGCAATTCGTATTACCTTATCACCGTATTCAAGCTGGCGCTCATCGTGAGTTACCAGAAATACCGTTGCGGAGCTCTCCTTGTTTATCTTTGCCAACAAGTCCAGTATCACTTTACCGTTATCAGCATCGAGGCTCGCGGTGGGCTCGTCACATAGCAGTATCGCAGGCTCATTTATAAGGCTTCTCGCGACAGCTACCCTCTGTTTTTCGCCTTCTGAAAGATGCTTTGGCTTATGCCTTACCCTATCCTTAAGTCCTACTAGCTCTAAGATGCTCTCTGCTTTACTTGCAAGCTGAGTTGAGTAGCCTTCTTTTGCAAGGGCTGGCAAGAATACATTTTCCACTGCATTTAATTCATCCAAAAGATAGTACTTCTGGAATATAAAGCCTATATTATTAAGCCTGAAATCAGCGCGCTGAAGCCTATTAAGCCTCTCTGTATTTTTACTGTCAAGAGCTATAGTACCATGCGTTGGAACATCTATAAGCCCGAGGAGATTTAAGAGGGTTGTCTTGCCGCTTCCTGAAGGGCCAAAGAGTATAGAAAACTCCCCTCTCTTTACCGCGATATTAACCTTATTGAGCGCCTTGATTACAGTACTGCCTATATAATATTCTTTAGTTAAGTTTCTTATGTTCATAATTGTCTTATTACTATCCATCAATCACCTCTAATTATCTTTACTATATTCTCTTTGCCGCTCTTGACAGCGTAATAGATGCTCGCCATAAGTGAGACAGTCAAAAATAGCGCTGTCGCGAATATGTAGCTATTGACCTCGAATATAGGATAAAGATCTCCGAAAGGCATTATTATAGGGTGCGCTTTAAGATATGCCTGCAACAGATAATACAAGCCTGTGCCGGTAACGACCCCTATCAATGAAAAAAGTATGCCTTCAGAGATAAAGAATAGAAGAAATATCCTTCCCTTTATACCTATTGCCCTTAATATGCCTGTTTCACGCCTTTTCTTCTGGGTATTATAAAATATAATAAACGCAACTAGTATGGCCGCACATATAATGCTTACCGCGAATGTTATGATACTTATTAGGTTAAAACCATATACAAGGTCATCTGTTCCGTAGTCATCCCTGTCTTTCCAGTGTTTTACCTCAACATCCATATTATATGGTTTATAAGCAGGCGCACCTTCCGCATCAA
>CAZDLP010000003.1:5149-44899 GCA_964506565.1 uncultured Planctomycetia bacterium | reverse complement strand
ATTGTACCATATAGATACTACATGCTCAAGCAAAATCTCTGCCAACCATCCCTACAATACGAAAAAGTGGTTTTACTCCAATCTATGCAAAACATTGCATTTCTCCACACTTTAGGGCAATTCCGCAGGATCGTTCGCAAGCCCCAGCAAAGGTTTGCTCGCTCTGTTTTGCTGCTCATTTACATGTTTGGATAATGGAAAAACCATGCCATTCGCACCAAAAAAGTCCTGCTACAATTGCCCCAAAGCGCGGAGAAACAGATATTGGCCAGCACCTTTATATATATTTACATGGAAAAATTACTGCAACACCACTTTACGGCTATCAGTTAAGCTAATATGTAGCTTTTTCACTTATTTTATACTCATTTATTGTATTGCGCAGAAGCCTGCAATATAGGTCAAATCCTACAGCAGCGATATATCCATGTTGCTGAGTTCCTAATATGTTTCCCGCACCCCTTATCTGGAGGTCCTCCATAGCTATCTTAAAACCTGAACCCAGCTCAGTAAAGCGCCCTACAGCCCTGAGTCTTCTCTTCGCGTCTCCGATAATCGGGTAATTCTTTGGCACCAGACATATAGCGTAAGCCTTTACATTAAATCTGCCTACCCTACCCTTAAGCTGGTAAAGATCTGCTAAGCCAAATCTATCTGCACGATTTATAATAATGGTATTTGCATTTGGTATATCTATACCAGACTCAATAATAGTAGTGGAGACCAATACATCTATCTCTCCATTTATAAACTGGAGCATTATCTTCTCAAGCTCTTTAGGGGAAATCCTGCCATGCGCGACAGAGATACGCACTCCTTCGCCCATAAGTGCTTTTAACTTTAACGCGATCTTCTCTATGCCTTTAATCCTGTTATTAACAAAAAAAACCTGCCCTCCCCTTTTAAGTTCACGCCCTATAACCTCTCTGATCGACTTGTCATTATATGAACTGATGGTAGTCTTTACAGGAAGCCTGTCAAGTGGCGGTGTGTTAATTGACGACATGTTTCTTGCACCGGTAAGAGACATGTATAATGTTCGAGGTATCGGTGTAGCTGTCATTGCAAGAACATCTATGAGAAGCCTGAGCTTCTTTAGCTTCTCCTTGGCTTTTACACCAAAACGTTGCTCTTCATCTATAATAACAAGCCCCAGATCTTTGAATACAATATCATCAGACAAGAGCCTGTGTGTTCCTATTACAATATCAACGGCCCCTTCCCGCAACCCCTTCAGCACCTCTTTCTGCTCTGACTTTGTTCTAAAACGCGAAAGCATCTGTATATTGACAGGAAACTCATCCATTCTTTGGCAGAATGTATTGTAATGCTGCTCAGCCAATATAGTAGTGGGGACTAATATACCCACCTGCTTATTATCCATTACAGCCTTAAACGCGGCCCTTAAAGCAACTTCTGTCTTGCCGTAACCTACATCGCCACACAATAGCCTATCCATAGGCTTTGGCTTCTCCATATCAGAAATCACATCAGAACAAGCCTTTGCCTGATCTAACGTATCCTTGTAAGGAAAAGACTCTTCAAGCTTGTATTGCCAATCGGTATTTTTTGAGAACGCAAACCCCTTAAGCTTGGTCCTGCTCGCCTGCATCTGGAGCAACTCCATCGCGTAGGATGCCGCTATCTTCTTAGTCCTCTGTTTTAACTTTTTCCAAGCGCCTGTTCCCAACTTACTTAGTTTAGGATTAGACCTGTAAAAACTTAAATATTTCTGTATTAGATTAATCTCTCCGGCAGGCACATATAACTTATCTCTATCCGCATACTCAATCAGAATATAATCTTTGCAATTACCATCTTTCTCTTTTATCTTTTTTATGCCTCTATATATGCCTATGCCGTGATCGATATGCACAACTGAATCGCCACCCATTATATCAACAAAATTGTCTATGGGCACCTCTTCACCAACACCATGAAATACAGCCGGCTTGGCTGAAGAATATAATGTTTTTCGCGGAAGTATTATGACCATCTGGTGGGTAGCGGTAGCTTCGGCAGTAACCAAGCTAAAAGACCTTATAGTATCAATTGTATCCTGACAAAGGTCTAATCGCACAGGGGCCTCAAAACCACTGGGAAAGATATCAATAACCCCTCCCCTATGAGCAAAGTCCCCCTCCTGCGCAACAAAATCTGTTATCTTGTAGCCTAGCCTAGTTAGATCTTTAAGGAGTGATTCCTTCTCCTGGTTCTGATGGGCATATAGTTTGATTGATTCAAGCATTGGAAGGTAGGTTTTTTATGTGTTATAATAAGTGTTCGAAACTGTGTCTCTCTTTTACATTTTGTCAGGGCAGGAAACCCCTAATAATGCGAGGGCTTGTGAAAAAACGACCTTAAGCGACTCAATAAGAATTAGGCGAGCTGACGTAAGATCAGCGTCATCACTGACTACACGGTGTTTTGAATAAAAAACATGAAAAACAGCTGCCAACTCCATAAGATACGAGACAAGCCTATACGGCTCCAAACGTTGCGCTGACTCTTCCAGCGCTTCAGGAAATTCTCTTAATGTCCTTAGAATATTTAACTCTTCTTTCGAGCAAAGCATATCTAGGGTTTTGCCTTTACCCTTTTCTTTACCTTGTTTACCTTTATGCTCTAATATACCGCATATCCTGGCATGTGCATATTGTATGTAGAATACAGGGTTTTCCATAGACTCTTTCTTGGCAAGCTCAAGATCAAAATCGAGATGGCTATCTCTGCGTCTTGTAAGAAAGAAGAATCTCGTTACATCCTTACCTACCTCATCGATCACCTCACGTAAGGTTATAAATTCTCCTTCTCTGGTAGACATGCGTACAGGCGTGCCTGACCTTGAAAGAGTAACAAGCTGTACTATTAAAACATGGAGCAGGTTTGCGTCTTTACCAATCGCCTGGCATGCGGCCTTCATACGCGGTATATAACCATGGTGATCCGGACCCCAGAGGTCAATAAGCATATCAAAGCCTCTGTAAAACTTATCCTGATGATATGCGATATCAGGGGTTATATAAGTGTAAGTTCCATCACTCTTACGCAAAACCCTATCCTTGTCATCGCCAAATCTTGTTGATGAGAACCAGAGGGCTCCATCTTTTTCATACAGGAACCCCTTTTTCTTAAGCTCTTTTAAAACCTTCTCTACCTTTCCTGATTCACTAAGTTTGCGTTGAGAATAATAGCTGTCAAACTTCACATTAAAATCTGATAGATCTTTTTTGATGCCATCCATTATGCACTTTGTACCAAAATCACGGAAAAAAGATATGTTCTTATCATCAAGCGCAACCAGAGCCTTATCATGTTTTTCTATAATCTCCTTAGCGACATCGTATATATACTCACCTCTATATCCTGCCTCAGGAAAGGCGCAAGCCTCTCCGGATAACTCACAGTATCTAGCATAGATAGATTTTCCAAGAAGCTCAATCTGGTTGCCTTCATCATTAAGATAATATTCTCTGACAACCTGGTAACCGGTAAATTCTAAAATATTAGCGAGCACATCACCTATAGCAGCCTGTCTTCCGTGCGCTACGCTTAAAGGCCCTGTTGGATTAGCGCTGACAAACTCTAATAAGACTTTTTTATTATTTTCCTGCGTGTTTCGCCCGAAATCAGTCCCTTCAGATAATATCTGCTCTACGATAGACTGGAGATAATTATTTGAAAATAGGAAGTTTATAAAGCCTGGGGGCTTTACTTCAACTGCCTTAATCATATCATTAAAAGAATTTTCTTCAATACCTTCTCTTATGGACTCCGAGATATCCTCTGCTATCTCAAAAGGCTTCAACCCCTTCTTAGCCTTACATATCTGCATAGCAATATTAGTAGATAAGTCCGCTATGTCTCTTTTTTTAGGCACCTCAAGCGTAACTTCAGGCAACTCGCTTATGTCTAACCTGGTTGCTACGGATTTAACAGCGGTTTTTATAATACCGATTAGCTGTAATTTGATGTCCAAAACCTTAAATCTCCTATATATATTAATACTAAGTAATGAAACTGTTTCCAAACTGTGAGGGACAGTGGGTATGTAGCAAAACCCACTGTCCCTCACAGTTTGGAAGAACCTGCACTCGCAATTACAAAATAATCACAGAAAGTAGCCACCTTCTGCATATCAAGAATTCTTATGTCTTCGGCCTTTTTCTTCGCATTGGCATTGATCGCCTATGCTAATTGCCCATTATCCTATACATGCCTGTTGCACAATCAGGGCACTTACCCTTCATAGCTTTTCTACCATTCTTCATTGTTACTTCCTGCGCGTCCTTCATCTCTTTCTTTGCTTTACATTTAACACAATATGCTTCTGCCATAACTCCTCCTCTTATTTTTTGGTATTTTAACATACCGTTATCACTTAGTCAAGGCAATTAGCAAAACATTTATAAAAGATTAAGCCTTATCCGCAGCTATACATGGGGTCTTAACAAAACGAGCCCTCTTTCTTACTCGTAGCTAATCACGATCTGCAAGGCCTCCTTATGTTTGTCAATACTTTTGGGAAACAGCGGAAATGGCGCCGCGTTTATCACGCTCTGTACACCCAATTCGGATAAATTCTGATCATTACCTTTATGGATCTTCGGGGTTGACGCAAGCCTGCCATAACAATCTATCTCAAAGGAGATTATAACCTCGCCATAAATAGGGATGCTTGGTCTTCTTTTCTCAACCTCTTCATTTATCATTGATACTATAAGATCATGATATTGATCCGGGGTCATACTATCTGTATCGATCTCCGTACTCGTGCTTATTTCACCAAAAAACTCATCTATAGCGATATCCTGCGCGACTTTTCCAACAGTAAGCATATCCTTAGATTCCTGGCCATCAATAATATGAGGAGTGAGAAATATAACTAACTCTGTCTTCTCGGGATTTGTAGTATCACCACTGCCTATAGTCCTTGAACGAAACAGGTTGCCAATCAAAGGGATATCTGCAAGCCCAGGCACTTCTTTTGTATTTTCCCTTATATTCTCTTCTATAAGACCCCCTATTAATACCGTAGCTCCATTCTTTACCATAACTGTTGTCTCTGTTGTAGTGGTCTTTACTATCGGTATAGTGTTTTGGCTACTCTCTATTACAAAGTCACCTGTCTTTGAGCTCACCTCCGGCTTGATCTTCATCGTAACAAAATCGTCATCATTAATAGTCGGCGTCACAATAAGCTGTATCCCCAGATCAATAAAGGTAACGTTTTCCGCTTCAATATTTCCTGTTCCACCGCTGCCCTGGCTTATTGTGCGTGTAGCATAAGGCTGATTTGTACCTACTAAAATACTTGCTTCTTCATTATTAATAACAGCTATTCTTGGCGAAGATAGCAACTTTGTCTCTCCATACTCTTTTAATGCCTGGATAACAGCCTGATACCCCTCTGAACTTAAATTTCCTATTTGAAGAGCCCCGCCAGAACCGGCTGATGTGGTAGTAGGTATAATACTGGCTTGATCCGCGTATTTTAAGCCAACGCCAAGCGTTGCTATCGCCTTGTTCATATTTGAAAATACCGCATCCCAGTTAATGCCTGTCTTATAATCGTCATTCAGTGTAATCTGCAATATCTTCGCCTCTATAACAACTTCCTTGTGCTTCTCATCAAACGCGGCTATAACCTGATCGAATACAGGTATCTTATCTGAGAGATCCGTAATAATGACTTTGTTCGTACGTTCATCTATGCGCAGGCTTCCTATATTGTCTGTGAGCATCTCACTCAGCCTCTCCTTCATCTCATCAACCTTTGCGTACTGCAATGAATAGACCTTGGTCTCTAGCGGGATATCAAGCTTTTGTATTATCTTCTCCATCTCCGCTACAACCTTTGGAATATCCATAAGCACTATTGTATCAGATGTGTCATCCGCTACAACCTTTCCTATGTTGGTCTTAAACTGAGAGACGGCTTTTGCTATATCCCCTGCTGTAGCATGGCGGAGCTTTATAGATTTTACAATGCGCCTGTCCTCATACTTTTTACCATAGGTTAATTCGTAGTCCCGTTCTGTCATTACATATATGATGTTGTTACGCTTTTCAAATGCGAGGCCATTTGCCGCTATGATTATCTCAAACGCTTCCCAGATATCCACGTTTTTTAAAAAAAGAGTTACCTTGCCCGTTACGTTCTTACCAGCAATAATATTAAGATCTCCTCTCATCGATAATAGCCTAAAGACGTCCAGTATATCCATACCTTTGATATCGAGTGAAAGCCTCTCTATAGGCTCAGGCGTCATTGAAACGCTTGTCTGGGCAAATAGACAACTTTGCGGAACAACTATCAATGATAAGATCAAAATTGCCATTGATATATTCTTCATTAGTTTAAACCTCCGATTTTGAATATTCAAGCTGTTTAAAGCTTTTACTACAATGAAAGCGTTATGGTCTCATCACCAATTTCAAGTACAACCCTTCCGCTTTGTATCTCCTTAATTTTTATCATATCTATCATCTCGCCAACTTGCAAAAATAGCGTCTGTCCGTTTCTCTTATCCTCTATAATTACCTGAGGGCGGTCTCCAGGTATTATGCCGACCAAACTTAAATCCTTTATTAAATCGCGTAGGCTCGGTTCTTCAATATCCTGTTGTTCAATATTACTCTTAGCCGGCGGCAGAAAAATAGCTTTCTTGCTCAACATCTTCTGATAATCCTCAAAGGAAGCGCTGGATGCCTCATTCTTAGTAATATCTTCATTGCCAGCAACTTCCGTATCAGGGGCAGCCTTTTCTTGTTTTGATTGTTCCACCTCTCCTGCCTCTGAGAATGATTCTATAAGAAGCTTTAAATTTTCTACCTCCTTGTCCCCCTTACCGATTAATGCAGTAAATATAAAATATCCAGCTAGAATAACTAAAATAATAAACGCGCTAAAAATCAGATAATTAGTTTTTAAAATAGACCTTGATGCCTGCGTAGCCTCGCGATTTTTCCCCACAGCTTTAGATTCATTACTCAAGGCGCCATTGTTAACGTTTAATTCTTTATCATTACCAGGAGCCTTGCCTGAACTAGGTTCAGACTGTTTTTCCTCTTGCGAGATTACTTTTAGCTCTGGCTCATCAATTTTTGGCTGAGCAGGGATATTGCGGTCATGCTTTCCCTTTATCAGATGAAGTAGTTTTTCTTCGGGTGAAGATTCGTTTAACATATCATCTTACCTCCCGCGCCATTATCTCTTCGACCAGGGTCTCATCGACAACTTTTCTCTCTCTCATTATAAGCATCTCAAGCGCGTCATGACAAAGCATCGCTATCTTTCTTGGGTAACCTTGGGTATGCTCATATATATGCCTTATCGCGATATCTGTAAATAACTGATCGCTCTTTATATAACCTGCCTGTTTTAATCTGAAATTTATAAGCGCTTTGGTTTCATGTTCATCAAGAGGATTAATAATATATTTAAGATTTATCCTGTCCATAAAGTTTTTTATTCTTCGTATCTTTGGAAGCAGTTCTATCTGCGAAAGTATGACAAGTTGTAATAATTTGTACTGATTAGTTTCATAATTTAAGAGAGTCCTCAATATCTCGATTTGTGTGGGAGTAAGTTTTTGGCCTTCGTCAATAAGCAGAACTATTGTCTTATTCTCATCAACCCCTTTTTGAAATAGGTATTTTTCCAGCGCGTCCTTATAATCGAGTGTTGAGCGAAATGTTGGACTTACGCCAAACATCTTACCTAAGCTTGATAGAAACTGAAACTCCGTCTTATAGCTAGGGTCAAGTACCATATGAAATATAAAATCAGACTCATCCTTAAATAGTTGAATTAGCATCCTGCTTAAGGTCGTCTTTCCTGTTCCCACGTCCCCTAATATAACATTTAGTCCTCTTCGCAGGCGTATAGCTATCTCTAATCTCTTTAACGCGGCGTCATGCGAAGAAGAAGGATAAAAGAATTGCGGGTCCGGGCTTGTTGAAAACGGCTCTGATTGTAAGTGCAATGCTTCATAATAACTCATCTTCACCAATCTTAGGGATTAAGAGCTTTCCCCTTATCTGTTCCAGAGAACTACCTTTTTTGCGCAACACCCTAATGTGCCTGAGTTGCTCAACTGTTGAATCATCAAAAAACCTGAAATTTGTCTCAACGCCCCTGCTTATCTCTTTTATAAGTTTTATCTTGAGATAGAACTTCAAGGTATCTACAGAATAACCTGTTACTTGAGCAAGATCTCTTATTAAATATATATTTTTCAATTAAGCCTCGCTAAAATAATAAATCCAGCGGTGAGCTGGATAATATAGAATGAACTCTATCACTCCATAGATAGGGAGCCCACCATCTCCCTATCTATGGAGTTAGTTTATAATATTTTTACGTTGCTGTCAACTGATTATGATAAAAAAGACTAGAAATATAAGCGTTACTGCTCTCTATATAGGGAGTGCGGGCATGGGCCCTAACTACTTCATTATAAGCTTAGATATAAGCATAGAGGATCTTATAGCTACACCTTGCTGACTACTTCTGGTATTTAGATTCAACTTTTCGATCTTAAGCATTTGCGGAGATTTTTTAATGTGATACATAAACTGCATAAGGGCATTCATGTCTGATTCTGTCTCTATCTCAACAGCAAATCTGCTATAATGATCTTTGCGAATGGGCGGTTTCGGCCTCATGCTTGTAATGTTAAGCCCTGAACGGCTAGCGGTCTTCTCGATCTCATCCAATATTAGTGTTATATCCTGCTCATCGCTGCCTCTGGATTTGAGCTTTTTTTCGTATTTCATATACTCTGCATCCACTTTCTGCTTATCTTTAATGAATGAGAGCGACTTTTTCAATTTTACCTTAATAAGATCTATCCTACTGTTAACGTTTCTATACCGCATAAAGAGCGGCTCTATTAAGAAATTATAGCATAGCCCAGCGGTAGTAATAAGAATTACACTAACCAGTATTCTCTTTTCCCTTTTTGATAATTTTTCCAGCATATTCTATAACAAACCTTTCTTAATTATGAATATATCATTTGGAAACAAAACTGCAGCTTATTTGAAAATCTACCGCGGTAGCGCCTCTTGTACGTTTTTCCGCGACAGAACGAGTCTGTACATTACTAAAACTTGCTGAATTCTCAAGTAAGGTTACCAGCTTAAATACCTCTGAAATCTTTCCTGCCCTGCCGCGAAACCTTACGACTTTTGACACATCATCATAATTAAAATCACTTAAGGATATATTTCCGGGTATAATACTATAAAGATTATATATAACATTTAAAGATGACGCTTCCTCTGAAAGCTGCGCCTTGATACTTTGAAGCTTTTTAAATTTTGTTTCAGTCTGGTTAGCCGCTGATTCTACCTGAGAATACATCAACTTAAGCTCGTTTAAAAGTTTTTCTCGCTGGCGCATCTTCATGCCAATTAACGCGAATATGGCTAAAGAGATAAGTAATAGAATAACTGAAATATTTATAATTTTTCTAATAGCAACGGCCTTACTCTGCTTCTTCTTTTGACCTTGCAAGATAAGATTTATGCCTTCCGCAGCAAATAGCCCACCGCATACTGTACACATTGAAGCATCCTGGGGCAAACCTGCCGCAGGCATTGCCCCGTCCTCGATAGATAGCCCTATTAACCCATTTACCGCTCTGCAAGGCATCTCGACTCCGGCCATTAACAAATCTTTAAAACTTTCTATAACTGAATCAGCACCTGTTACGACAAACTCTGATATATCAGCCAACCTTTTACCACCTTCTTTGAAATACGCTTCTACTGAACGCTTTATCTCATCAACAAGCCTGACCTTTGATGGATACACTTCTTTCTTCTGCTCTGATATATCTAACGCGCCTATAGAAATTGACCTGCTGAAATTGAGCTTTCCATTAAAAATTATCGCTATCTCTGTGCTATCGCTATCTATATCTATCAAGCAGATATTTCTGCCTTGCCTTATCTCCCCTTCTGCTATATTTAACCACCCGATTACGGCCTCTGAGCTCAATCTTATCTGACTAAGCTGGTTACTCAGTACACCTAAAATATGATCGATCCGTGTTATCTCGTTCTTCGGTGAAATAACCAGCATAACCTCGGAATAGCCTTCCGTGTCACTGCTTAATATTTCATAATCTGAGGTAATCTCATCCTGGGAATATGGCGTCTGCTTCGTGATCTCAAATGATACCATCTTCTCTATCTCTGACGTATCCTGAGCAGGAAGGCGCATATACCTTACCATGGCCTTCTCTCTAGAAACAATAACAGTAACAGAATCAAACCTTGTCTCTCTACTGCTTACAGCATCATTTAATAATCTATTAATGTCTTCTTCGGGTAGGGCATATATAGGCTCAACCAAAAGCTTGGTTACAACAGGCCCTTTAGGAGTAACTTGCGATTGCAGGATTTTTAGATATCTTTTACCTACCTGTATATAGAGGTGCGATCTTTTAGACGTGATAAATGGAAAGTTCAATTTTACTACTCCTGATACCAGTATTTAATTAAAGGTGGTTTTTCCTTGTCTTTAAAGCTACATACCACATCTAACCTCATCTTCACCCTTTTTACCTGGGCCAATACTATCGCACGATATGTATCTGAGGTAACACTAAGCTGTGGGTTTAGCCCTAAGACAAGGCTTCTTATTCTGCTATATTCATCAGTTGTTACACCATAGATATTAGCATACCATTGCCCATCTTGTAAATTCTTTATTTCAACTAGCCCCTTTTTTCCTCTATCGGTTACGGTAAAACCGTAAGAGAACCAGGCATCATCGCTTGTACCGATAAGGTCGTCCTCCCCTCTCCTATAATCCATTATTTTTGACGCAAGATTATAAAAATCAGGGCCGACAAGAGCGCTTAAGACCGGTTCACTCGCGCTATTAATATTGACTTTTCCACTGCCAAAGACTGTAATATACGGTTTAATCATATTAAGAACTTGCAAATCAATACCTTTTACAAGCAGAAGCTCGTATATCGTATTGAAGTCTGAATTTTTACAGCCATATGGCTTTAAAAGGGACTGGTAATATGCGTCTTCCGCGCCATAGAGAAGCCTGTCCTCAGAAGATGTAACAAGATCGTCCTTGTCGCGCCAATCCAATATCGCACCGGCTATCTCTGTAGCGTTATCCTCATCGATATCAAAATATATCAAAAGATTGCTTAACGTCTCTTCAGGAGCCGTGTTTATATTAATCCTTGACTCCTCATCCATAAGGCCATAGAGCATAGCAGGCGTCTTATTGTCCTGTTGATCGGCGGACAAAGGGTACTCATAGCCCACTGTATAAGTTCCTCCTCCAAAGGGATGCTTGTCAAAGAGCTCTTTATTATTTGCCCATGGCTGACTTAAGGCGTCTATGCCTACAGAAAGGTTATTTTTGTATTCAAGTTTTTTTTCTGCCAAGACGCGCATAATACCTGCACGTGCTACAAAATAGGCCTTTATCTTGTCGATATCATACGATGTGAGTTTAAGCGTAATAGCAGATTGCCTTCCTATGCTTACCGCAAATACAGCGAGTATAGCGACCATCCATAGAGAGGCTATAAGTATCACACCTTTTTCGGTTTTAAGTTTACGTTTATTGGTTATAGCTTCATAGTACATAATCGCTCTTTTACTGTTCTATTACCGATACATTAACTTCCGCTAATGCTGTATCAGGAAGCCTGCTTGCGGGGATACAAATCTGTCTGTAAAATGGTTTTCGGCTGTTACCCGCAGATTCTGATATCGACAACTCTAACTTTATGCCAAGTGGTAATCCATTTTCTGTTTCCCAAAAATCAACCCACTCATATTCTGTATCTGTATACTCTTTATCAGTACCTTGCGCTGTTCTATATAAATCAACATATAAATAAGTACATTTAAAATCAGATACCCCTTCAAGAATAACAGTATCTTCTTCCGCAAGGCCTTCCGGGACACCGCCCTCAATATTCTCCTCTTGTAAAATCAAGAGCGAAGCAAGCACATCTTTTAAGGGCTCAACTTTTCTTATCAAGGCCTTACCCTTGTCATTTTCTTTTAAATAATAACTTACGCGGCCAACATTTATATCCGCGCTATCGCTCTCAGTCAATGTTGTGATAAAAGAAACCTTATCATTATAACCTTCAAACGGTATATTTGATATATAGACCATATTCTTAACATCCTTTGTAAGCCTTAAAAATACGTGTCTTACCCTTTGTTGAAACTCCGCTTCCTGCTCAATGCGCCTATAAGAGATAATGCCGCCCCTAAAACATGAATATAGCACAACAGCTATAACAGAGAATATGACTATAGATACCAAAAGTTCAATTAACGTAAAGCCCTTCTCTCTATTCATTCTTCCTCATCTTCATTAACAATCGGTACGTAAGTCAATATATCTATCTTTCTTTCAAAGCCTCTTGCCTGCCAGGTTATAGAGGAGGCAAATCGTTCTATATCAAGACTCTCCTGATCATATTCATCACCCGTATCATCATTTGTAAGAGGTAATGTCTGGCTTCTTACCTGGAAACCCGTATCCATAGACACCTCATTATCATTTGAGAAAGGTTGGGCGCCTTCTTCCGAATCAAGAAAAAGTTCAAGGTCAAAAGTCCTATTTTCTAAGATAAGAATAGCCTCGCGATAACCATTAGATAGGGAGACCGCTTTTAAAGACGAGGTAAAAGCATGGTTAATAAAAACAATAGAAACAGAAACTATAACAACTGTTATCAGTACCTCGATTAGTAAGAATGCCTTATTCTTCAATATAATCATAAACTTTTATCAGGCCTGTGCCTGCTTCTATCGAAACTACGATGGTTTTGTTTTCCTTGCCAATAAGATATATAATCACGGAATTCATATCGCCATCAGGTGAAAAATCTATTATACCGTCGCCTGCCTTAATCTCTATGCCCCTTGGTATCCTAAAAGACCTGCCCCACCGCTCTTTTAGCGGCTTAAATGTATTCTTCTCTTCATTTTTAATAAAAATCCTGTAGGAACGATTTTCTGTATCTATAACAAGCCTGTAATCTATTCTTTCGAATACAGCTCTTTCGAGACAAAAATTTGCCATATACGCGATATTTTTAGCGGAGGTTGCAAGCTTAAGATCCTCATAGGTTCTTCTAAAAATTGGGGTAGATAAAGCAACAAGGGCAAGAATAATTGCGGTAACCAGCATCAACTCCAGCAGAGTAAAGGCATAGTTGGATCTCAAATTTTTGGTTTGCGGCATTCGATACTCATCATTATTATGACATCGAAAACCCGGCATCGAACGCCTCCTAAATAGACTACTCTTCAATAACTTCCCAGTTGACAACATCATCTGAGCTCTCTATGCCGTCTGCTCCATATGAGAGTAGGTCGTAGTCCTGGAGGTTATGTGTTCCCGGAGATATATAGTTATAAGGGTTACCCCAGGGATCTTTCGGAGTCTTTTTTATATATGGGCCCTTCCAATTAGGGGGACTAGGCGGCGAAGAGGGCCTTTTTCTTAAAGCCAGAAGCCCCTGTTCGGTTGAAGGATATATTCCGTTGTCAAGCTCGTAAAGATCCAGTGCCGTAGCAAGGTGCGCCTCTATTTGCGCTTGTGCTGCCGCAAAACGTGCCTCTTGCGATCTGCCAACAAGGCGTGGTACAACCAACGCGACAAGTACACTTATAATAATGACTACAAGCATAAGCTCTATTAAAGTAAAACCTTTTCTTTTCATTTTCATCTCCTTAATGAGGCCACAATTTAGACCTGCCGGCAGGCAGGGAATGTAGCGAACTAAGTTATATGGCCGAATTAAAATCTATAATTTAGTACAAGATTTTCGCTCTATAAGTTTCGCTTCCAATAACGTCTTCAATGGCTGTTTCTTTTTTCCTGATACTATCTGGTTCAATAATTCTACGCCCATCCTTCCCATCTCCGCGATAGGCTGCCATACAGTTGTTAAAGCAACGGGTGAGTACGAACAGAGCGGGTTATCATCAAAACCAACGATTGATATATCATCAGGGATTTTTAATCCCTTTTTCCGCGCGACATCCATCGCCTCCATAGCCATTACATCACTTGCGCAGAATACAGCGGTAGGGGGGGCCTTAAGCGCCAATAGGTGTTCCATCGCCTTCTTAGCCGGTGAACGCAGATAATGACCCACTGTAATATAACTTGTGCTCAACTTCAAGCCATTTGATTTAATAGCGGCCTTAAACCCCTCAAGCCGTTTTTTGCCGGATTCTGTTGAAAGATCTCCTGCTATAGTAGCGATATTTTTATGTCCTAATTTTACAAGATATTCCACTATATCTATAGCCGCTTTTTCATTATTGATGGAAATAGAATTTACAGGCTCTTTTTCAAAAGAGTTATTTAGCACCATGCAAGGTACTTTTCTCGCGAGGATTTTTTTAAGCTGTTGTCTATCGCTATTTATATCGGCAAAAAGTATCGCATCTATATACTCTGGGCTTAGCGCGCTGCTTGTAAGCCAGTCTTCATGCTTTTGCCTTTCACTTATATGTATAATAATATCTATCTTTAGCCTGCTTGCCGCGAGCACTACACCCTTTATAACCTTTGTTGCGTAAAAAGAGTGAAATATATCCTCAAACTGGGGAACGATAAGGCCAAAGACCTTGCCTGTTTTACGC
Source organism: uncultured Planctomycetia bacterium (assembly GCA_964506565.1). Lineage (GTDB taxonomy): Bacteria > Omnitrophota > Gorgyraeia > JABMRG01 > JABMRG01 > JAUVHV01. The sequence goes on along the minus strand of CAZDLP010000003.1, from coordinate 30,235 downwards.
TTTATAGCAGGGCTCACAAAGGCATTGAGCTTCATGGATTTTATCACGTCTTCTACCTTTTTCTTTTCGGATGATTTTACATTGGGCGCCCCTTGCATAACCCTCGAAACAACCATAGATGAAACATTTGCTTTTTTTGCGATATCACTAATCTTCACATTATACCCCTTTGTTAATAAAACCTTAATCTATCTATCGTATCATTAAATTCAACTGAAATATAGGTAAAAGCATGGCGATAACAATAAAACCAACTACAATGCCCATAAAAAGTATAAGGCTCGGCTCAAGTAATGATGTAATTGTCTTTATTGTGCGCTCAATCTCAATATCGTAAGCATCCGCAATCTTAAAAAGTGACTTTTCGAGTGTCCCGCTCTCTTCACCAACAGCTATCATATTTATTACCATCGCGGGAAAATGTCCGCTCTTTTTCATGCTGATTGATAAAGGAGTGCCCTCGACAACATCCTTTTTTGCTTCTTCCATATCATGTCTTATTAATGTGTTACCTAATGTAGAAGACGATACACCTAGCGCATGGATAATAGGTACCCCATTGCCGATAAGCGTACCTAGCGTCCTGCCGAATCTTGCTATCTCCACCTTTTGTACAAAAGAACCTAATAGTGGAACTCTTAGTTTTATAGCGTCAAAAGTAGCCTTGCCGTCTACTGTTTTCAGCCATCTTTTAATAGCTATAACAGTAATCGCAATAGCGACTATCATCAATATCCAGAACCTTGCGAAAAAGCTGCTTATACTAATCAGTATCTTTGTTGGCAATGGCAACGCCTGGCCAAGATCGACAAATATAGATGTAAGCCTGGGCGCTACAAAACTTAAGAGAACAAATATTGTAATAAATCCTACAAACGCCATCAAAGCCGGATATGCCATACTGGCACGTACTTTTGAAATGCTCTCTTCATCCTTTTCCATAAAATCGCTAAGGCGTCTTAGAACACTTTCCAGGCTACCGCTTATTTCACCGGATGCTACCATACTAACATACAGAACAGAAAATACTTTAGGATATTTCGCCAAGGCAGATGAAAATGTGACACCGCCCCTGACATCATCACGTATAAGCCCTATCGTATGCCTTAGATGCGGGTTTTCACTCTGGTCCATTAAGACACTTAGACCATTTAGCATGGTCATTCCCGAATCCAGGAGATTTGAAAGCTGCCTGGTAAAATTGCTCAGGTCGCGCAGTCTGATAGAATTAAAGAACAGAAACCTTCCTTTTGACTTTTTAATAAAAGCAACTGTCTCCTCTTCAATTGAAAGAACAAAAAGCCCCGTAGAACTAAGTTTAGCAGCTGCCTGGTTCTGATTCTCCGCTTCTATTTTTCCTTCTTTAATCTCAGCAGGCCCGCGCTTTGCTTTATAGATATATCTTGGCATGTCTACTCTTCTGCTTCTATTTCAGTAACACGCAGAACTTCTCTTATTGTAGTTATACCCTTTTCAACCTTAGCCATACCGTTACTAAATAAGGTTCTCATGCCATACTTAAGGGCTCGTTCCTTTATATCATTTATAGGCGCTCTTCTCAGGACGAGATCGCGTATCTCATCATCTAAAACAAGTATCTCATAGATCGCGGTCCTGCCTTTAAACCCGGTAAATTTACAGGATTCACAGCCCTTACCCTCGAAAAAAACTCTTTTCTGATTGGGATCAAGATTAAGGTCCTTAAGCAACCCTTTATCAGGAATAACTTCTTCTCTGCATTTATCACAGATTACCCTTACCAGCCTCTGCGCGATAGCCGCTTCTATTGAGCTTGAAACAAGATACGGCTCTATGCCCATATCGAGCAATCTTGTTATAGCCCCTGCCGCGTCATTGGTGTGTAGCGTTGAAAAGACAAGGTGCCCTGTAAGAGCAACCCTTATAGCTATCTCTGCTGTCTCAAGGTCTCTTATCTCACCGACCATCATGATATCCGGATCATGACGCAGCATTGAGCGTAATCCAGTACCAAAGGTAAGCCCGACTTTTATATTCACCTGTATCTGGGTAACGCCTCTTAGCTGGTACTCGATCGGGTCTTCTATGGTTATAATATTCTTGCTTGCGTCATTAATCTTACTTAAGCAGGCATAAAGTGTTGTTGTCTTTCCGCTTCCTGTGGGTCCGGTAACAAGTAATATCCCGTGAGGCTTTCTTATAATATCCTCAATAACATCAAGGTCATCTCCAAAAAGGCCTAATTTTTCAAGACCCATAAGTATACTGCCGCTTAATATTCTTATATGCACACTTTCGCCATATGAAGTTGGAATGACTGATACCCTGAGGTCAAGTTCCACGTCTGATATTTTTAATTTTATTCTGCCATCCTGGGGAAGGCGCCTCTCAGCGATATTTAACGCGGACATTATCTTTATGCGTGAAACTATAGCTGAGTGGAGGTATTTTATTGTTGGCGGTATGCTGGCATTGAACAAGACTCCATCTACACGGTATCTGATACGAAGTTCCCCTTCGAATGGCTCTATATGTATATCTGTTGCCCTTTCAGTAACAGCCTGATGCAGTACCTGGTTTACAAACTTTATAATTGAGGCGTCATCTGCCATATCATCAATATCACTCGATGCCTCAAGCTGAGTAGGACCGGAATCCTCTACATCAGCCTGTCCCATAATCTTTTCTACTGTCTCAGCACCGACGCCATAATACCTCTTTATAGACTCTAGTATATCCTTTTCACCGGACAAGACAGGCTCTATATCATATTTAAGTACAAGTTTAATATCATCTAAAACCGCAAGGTCAAGGGGGTTTGTTACGGCGATTGTCAGCTTTACGCCTTTAAGGCTTATTGGGATTATTTTGTAATAGCAGGCAAATTTAGCAGGGACCTTCTCAATAATCTCCGGTGCGATATCAAGATTTTTTAAACTCTTATAAGGAAAGCCTATCTGGCGGGAGAGAGTGATTAGGACCTGTTCTTCGGTCGCGAAACCAAGATTGACAATAGTATTTCCGATCAAGGTACCTGTTGTCTGTTGCTCTAAAAGCGCCTTCTCAAGCTGCTTGTCGGTAATCACCTTATCTTCGAGAAGCATCTCACCTAATTTTTTATCAGGCCTTGCCATAAATCTACTCCATCGTCATTCCTGAGATCCTTCGCTTTGCTCAGGATAAAATTCACACAGCAACTTATGTTGTAGCTAAGACATTATTACATAAGTTACATATTCATTTTACTTAATATAACATAAGGCATTATAAGTTGCAACTATAATTCAAAACGGTAATCAATCATTTTACCTATATACTCATCAGGGCAGTCCACAAGCACTCTTATATATGTATCTGTATACCCTGTTAGTTTACCTGTCTTCTTATCTCTTGCAGATTCGACCAATACTCTGTGGCTGACCTTAGACACGGATTCCCTAAACTCATTGCTAAAATTATCTGTTACAGCTTTAAGCTTCTTAAATCTTTGCTTCGTCTCCTGTGTGGATACTGTTTGGCTCATCTCATATGCTTTAGTACCCTTACGCGGACTGTAGGTAAAGATATGGCTTCTCGAAGGCCTTATCTTCTCTACTGTCTTTAACGTATTATTGAAATTTTCAACGCCTTCCTGTGGAAAACCTACGATAATATCTGTGGTAATTGCTATATCCGGAATCTTAAATCTTATAAAATCTACCCTCTTTATAAACTCCATACTTGTATACCCACGGTTCATCTTACTCAATATATCATCGTCTCCGCTTTGTAAAGGTATGTGTAGATGATTGCATATCTTTCCTGATGAAGTTATCTCATCAATAAGACTGTCAGTAACATCAGGAAACTCTATAGAGCTTAGTCGGAGACGAAAGTCATTGTCGATAGATATTATGCCCCTGATAAGCCCTTCGAGTGTAATTCCACTGTTTAGATCCTTGCCAAAATCTCCAAGACATACACCTGTCAATATAAGCTCTTTATAGCCCTTGTCTATAAGTCTCTCTGCTTCTTTTAGTATATTTTCAGGCTGCCTACTTCTTGACCTGCCTCTTACATGGGGCACCTTGCAATATGAGCAGAAATTATTACATCCGTCCTGAATCTTAATAAAGGCCTTGTTGTGCCCCTTAAAATAGGTAATGCCTTGGTTCGTATCGCGCCTGCCTGCCGCCTGCCTGCCGTAGGTAGAGTAGGCAAGTATCGCGCCTGCCCCGTTGCTCCGAAGGAACTTTACGGAGTACTGCGTACTGCGTATTTTTTTATTATCTTTTAATAACTCTACTATGTTTTCCTTATCTCTGTTATTAATAACCCTGATGCCTGGATCTATAGCCCTAATAATATCCGCGTCTTTTTCAACATAACAACCTGCTGCCACTACATCTGCCTCGGGGTTCTCCCTGATAAAACGACGCAAAATCTCACGGCACTCTTTATCAGCTTTGACTGTTACGGTACAGGTATTTAAAATACAGAAATCTGCCACCTGCGCGCCTTCTGCCTCTTGATGGCCTGCCTCAATAAGGCGCTCCCTTATAACCTGCGACTCATACTGATTGACTTTACAGCCTAATGTCTTTATTTTAAATGTAGTCATTTGATTTTGTTACTTCGTAAGATTTTGATCCACATTAACCGCCGTTTTATTTGGAAAAAATAATACCATAAAATAAAAAAATACTAAATTACCTAACACACCAATGATTAAGCCATCAACTCCATACGGATTTTTCAACAAAACCTTCCAGATTAGAACACCTAAGACTCCCCCGAATGTACCAGCTATAAAATGACGGACAGAGACTCTTACGCCCATGATGGCAGAGACTAGCGGCACAAGGATTACAGGCGCCCAAAAGTTATAAGAGTAGATCAATATATCTATCACGCTCTGTATGGATAAGGCAAACACGATAGATAAAATCCCAAGCAATACATTCATAAATTGAGCAATAAGTAGATCTCGTCGTTTATCTTTAGGCAGCAGATTTAATGGGCGCAATACATCGTTGATAGATGATACTGACGCTGCATTTAAAAAGGAGTCTGCTGAAGACATCACGATAGCAATCACAGAAGCGATTACCAGGCCCCGCAAGCCGATCGGAAGTATCTCCTTTATTACATATGGCATAGCCAGATTAGGGTCGATTGAGGGATTAATTGAAAGCGCGACGAGCCCTATCGCGCCGGTTACAACAAAAAATGGTATGGAGAATATTGAGCTTGCCATGTTCCCTCTTACGGTATGCTTTATGCTCTTTCCCAAAAACAGCCGCTGAACATACGGGGGAGAAAGCGTCTCGCCCAGCAAAAATGTTAAAAACAGCGACAAAAAGAGCAGCCAGGTAAAATAATTACCCGGTATAGAAAGGTGTCCTGCGGGTAAAAGGCCTACCATATTACTTATCCCTCCTGCGTGCAAAACGCCAAGGACTAAAGTTAAAGGCAGCCCTATAGATAAGATAACAAACTGCAATACATCTGTGGCAACTACTCCGGCCATACCGCCGACTGTATTGTAAATAATAACAATGCCGATCCCAATAAATATACCCCATTCTTTAGGGATGCCGAGCAAGATATTAAAAATATTACCCGTAGCTCCTACCTGCGCGCCTAAAATACCTGCGCAAAATATAAACGTGAACACGCCTGTAAAGACCTGTCCTATCTTGCCATAATGACACGCCATGATATCCCCTACTGAAATTGCGTGATTATAACGTTCCATGCGTGGGGCTATGAACTTAGCCACTAAAAATTGCTGCATGCTAAAGCCCCAAAGTGCCGCAATATTTAGAATGCCAAAACGAAATACTTTCTCTGCATTTCCCATAGAAAAACCACCACCTATAAAAGATGCTGATAGTGTGGCAAAAATAATAAATGAAGTGTAATTACGCCCTGAAACAGCATACGTCCTAAGATCTTTGACCTTCTTGCCCTGCCAGAGGCCGATAGCCAAAACTGCTATAAGGTAGCATACTACGATCAGTATATCCATTGATAATCTCCAATAAACAAAATATAAAATTGGCTCTGCTTCGTAGGAGCTTTCATAATTCCTTCGTAGCCAAGCACGAAAGTTGCTTTGCGAAATAGAATGGCGCGCCTGACAGGATTCGAACCTGTGACACCCAGTTCCGGAAACTGGTGCTCTATCCATCTGAGCTACAGGCGCACTATATGTATTATAAAAACCAAACATTTACTTAATCGGGACATTGTCCCTATTAAAAATAAAACACTGTCCCGAATGATTTGGAAACTGTTTCGGTTTTGCTTGGTTGTTACTAACTCATACTATGAATTAAAGAAATTGCGAATATAGCTGCTGTGTCGACCTTCAAGACTAACTCCCCTAAAGATACTGTTTTAAAACCATGATCCTTTGCTATTACTGCCTCTTCTTCACTGAAGTCGCCTTCCGGACCTATAAAAATAGCTGTCTTACCCTGTTTTTTACATAAAGCATCTTTTATATGCACGGTCGATTCGCAGACATAAGGCATCAACCTGTTCTTGTAACCCAGCTTCTCTGTCATCTTCAGGGCATCTTTAAAATTAGTTACACCATGTATAGTTGGCAGAGTGTCCCTACCGCATTGCTTTGATGCCTCCAACGCAACCTTTTTCCATCTCCTATGCTTATTCAAGCCTGAAACCTTATCAACCTTTACAATAGTATGGCTTGTAATCATAGGTACAATATCCGTTACCCCAAGCTCTGTTGCTTTCTCTATTATGTAATCCATCTTGCCCTTTTTTGGCAAGGCGCAGCAAAGAAGTATTTCGGGTATTGCAATCTTGCTGGAAGATACCTTTTCTATCTTTGCACTTACATCCATTGCACAATCTAGTATGCGCAAGGTATAACTCCTTCCTGCTCCATCAAAGCCTATGAACCTGTCACCTGGCTTTAATCTTATTACATCTTTTATGTGATGCGCTTCTTTACCGCTTATAACTACCTGGTCTGCTTTTATGGCATTCTTATCGATATAGAATCTTCTCATAACACACCTGTATTTTTAATTAACGCGCTCACTATTACATGAACGCCCAAAAAAATCAGAATAGTACCGCATATCCTCTGAAAGATTATTAAGGCTCTTCTATCCTGCAACAGCTTAAGCTTAGGTATGGCACCTGCTGCCATAGCCAGTAGGGCAAGTGGCGAAATCGCTGTGCCAAGGCCAAAAGCAGCAGCCATTAATATGCCTTGCATATAATGTGTAGAAGTCATTGTTATGTAAGAAAGTATGCCAATTAATGGGGCGCACGGTAATACTCCTATCAACATACCCAATATCGCTAGGCTCCTTATATTATGCTGTATCAAGGATTTGTTCAAGGCGCTGCATGTCTTAAACTTTGTATGTATGCCAAAAATAATTAATATGCCTAAACAAGATATAAAGGCCCCTGTTGCAAACCATATAATGGGGCCTGATGCTCCAGAGTAAAGCCTGTTGAACAAATTCGCACCGGCAATCCCTGCTACAAGCCCTAAAAAAACAGTGGTCACGAACCTGCTTAACGAGAATATAAACCAGCTATGCAGTCCTTGCATGGCTGATTTTTTGGTAGCGGCAATATAGCTTATAAGTACAGGCCCACAGCTTGCTAAACAGGGCCCAGAACCCATCAACAATCCTGTTATAAATAAACTCAGGCAAATCCTTAACATTGATATATACTACTATGTAATTGACGCTTTGTCAAAAAGATAGTAAAATTGAATTTAGAAAGAAGGATTATACACTAATATGAAAAAAACTTCCCTTATAGCTGCTTTACTGGTCGGCATAAATGCTATATTGAGTCAGGTAATGATCATAAGAGAACTACTGGTAAATTTTTCCGGTAATGAGCTCTCTATGGGGATTATCATCGCCACGTGGCTTGTCGGGGCTGCGATAGGCAGCCTTATATTAGGGCGCCATCTTATTGAAAGAATAAATAAACCTGGGCGTACTTTTTCCATAATACTTTTAGCGGTATCGGCACTAATTCCTATAAGTATATTTCTGGCAAGAATCGTAAGATACATATTCCGGATACCAATATACGAGACGCTGTCTCCGCTACAGATGCTTTTAATGTGCCCAACTATACTCCTACCACTATCTGTCTTACTGAGCTTCTGCTTCATTCTATCCTGCAAAATGCTAAAAACCGCTAACACAAATAAGAATAATGCCTCTGGCATCGCCTACATGCTAGAGGCTCTTGGCGCAGCTGTGGCCGGTGCGATCTTTACATTCGTTCTTGTGTTGCACTTCAATCACTTTCAGATAGCACTAGGCCTCTTCTTTATTAATATATTATTCATCATATTCATTTCCCGCGGGAAAAAGATCTATCTTTACCTATTACTTATTTTTACTCTGATTATTCTTTGTGGAGGCGGCATAAAATGGCTGCAAGAAAAATCTGAAAGGCTCCAGTGGCATCCTTATAATATCGTATATAATGGAAGCTCTCCGTATGGCAATATAAGTGTAACAAAATCAGCAGATACATTAAGTCTGTATGAAAACGGCGCCTTATTATTTACAACCCAGGATGAAGCATTCAATGAAAATTTCGCGCATCTTGTAATGCTCCAGCATGATAAACCAAAAAACGTGCTCCTTTTGGGCAATGGCGTAGGTGGTATATTAAGACAGATACTTAAACATGACCCTGAATCCTTAACATACCTTCAACTGGACCCAGAAATCTTAAAAATCAGTAAAAAATTCCTTCCTGTTCGGGAAAGAGATTCTCTTTTAGATCCGAGACTTAAGATAGAATATGAAGACGCGGGCTTCTTCTTAAAAAGAACTGAGGAAAAATTTGATCTAATCATTATAAATATGCCGGATCCGATTACGCTTGGCATTAATCGTTTTTTCACAAGGGAATTCTATGAAATCATACGCTCCCATCTTAATAAAAACGGCATCCTCGCTACGCGCATATCATCTAAAGAATCTATAATAAGCAATGAATTAGCGATATACAACACGTCTGTTTACAAAACACTTAAAAGCGTCTTTCTCTATGTAGAATTTGTACCGGGCGAAAACCTTATCTTTATAGCGTCTGATAGCCACGATATTGCAGCAGATAGGCCCGAGATATTAGCAAAAAGGTTCAAGGCAAGAGGTATTGATACAAATTTTCTCACAAAATACCACATAAGAGACAGCTATTACCCCGATTCTGTTAATTATTTAACAGGCAGACTAAAGGAAAAATATGACGAGGCAAGTATAAACACAGATTTTCATCCCACCTGTTTCTATTATGGCCTTATTCTCTGGAACATTAAATTTCAGCCCTATCTCACTAGGCTCTCACATTCTATTATGCAAATAAGTATCGCGGCCATAATCGGGCTTATAATTTTGACTTTCTTATACGGATTATTGATGATCAGGTCTAAAAAAGAGGCTACAGGCTATCTCGTACCTTTAGCGATAGCTGTAAACGGTGCGGCTGGTGTAACTCTTGAAATTGTAATATTACTCTCTTTTCAAATAAACTATGGCTATGTATACAGCAAGGTTGGGTTTTTAATAGCGCTCTTTATGTTAGGATTGGCATCGGGAAGTTACATCATAAATCAAGGATTAGATAAATTCAAAAATCTGCACAATGTACTTTGCAAAATAATACTGGCCTTCTTGCTCTATATAGCACTTATACCAGTAGCTATAAAGCTTGCAACAGCACTACCCTTACAAGCTGCTGAATATATATTTTATCTTATGATGCTCATGACCGGTGTTTTTATAGGGTGCCAGTTCCCTGTCGCAGTAGCATTGCTGCAAAAAAGATATTCCTCGGGCCGCTGCGCATCAATCGTATGGGGATCAGATATCTTGGGCGCGGCAATAGGCACCTTGACATCAAGCCTTATAATCATCCCTATCCTGGGAATGTTTACTGCCTGTTTTACAGTTGCCATGCTATGCGGAATAAGCCTTATCCTGCTTCTTTTTCACCAAAGACTTCAGCGCTGAATATATATATATCACATGTCTTGTTTTTCCAGCTCTCTTTAGATATCCCCGCTTTATGCATACATAGAGAGTTCATAAACTCTTCTCTGTTCCAACCTGTTTCAACAGCTACTTGCGGAAGATATACGCCGCTTCTAAACCCACTTTTTACCAGTACGCCATGTTTGCCCATGATAATCTCTTCTGGATCATCTATCTTCTTAAGTGGCGAAAGAACGGATATCTCCAAATCAATCTCATCAAGCTCCTCAGGCGCTACAGGTGAAAATCGCGGATCCTGGGTAGATGCCTGTATTGCCATGTCACTGACTGTCTGGCATAACGGTCCTCTGCCTACAATATTTCCAATGCATCCTCGCAATTGTCCTCTCTTGTGCAACGTGACAAATGCACCCATCTCTTTGTTTAAAGCCCGGCTATCTTCACTGATAACCAGCTTCTCCCCTTTATTTACATAGGCATTAAGCGTCTCGCGCGCGATCTGAAGGAGACGCCTCTTCTCTTCTGCGTTAAGCAATTCTTTCATATCATTCTCCATTTTCTCTTTTCCTGATGCCAGATCTCCATTCACTGATGATTTATAAATAATTACCGAAGAATACCCCACGACAGAGCTGGTATCACCTGTTGAATCAGCTGATGTCGCGTATTTGAGTATGCTAATTTTATTGGCTCCTAGCTTACGCGCAGCCATCATGGAGCCGATTATAGCTGTGCTACCACATGGCTTTTCCTTGCCTGGCATACTGGAAAACCTTAAAAACATCTCTTCAGGATTAAACCTCTCAAGCTCGGACAAAACAGCGGAATCTATAATGCGCGCATCCTTGTCAGAATTGTAATGAGACATATCGCTACTGGCAATTATAACTATATCGCGCCTTCCCTCTATCGTAGCGTAGAGCGCGTCACGCAAGAGTACACACGTATCATAAGAGCTATTACCCGTTAACATAAGAACTATCTTTGCGCCGGGTAGTGCTTCCTGAACAAATGGTATCTGGGTCTCTGTTGAATTCTCGTTTAAAAATGGCTGAATATAATAATTGATATCCTTATTATAGGAAAGTAGCTTTTTAGTCAAAACTTTATCTATGGACACCTTGCCAAGAGGAGTAACATAAGAATCTTTATCGAGCACAGCAACCCCCTCGAAGGAATGACGGTGGCTTGGGGCAACGATAATTGCCGTATTAAACCCCTTATCTTTAATGGCCTTAAAGCCATAACCCGCGGCCTCTCCGGAATACTTAAAACCCGCATGGGGTGATATAATAGCGATTATATCACCGGCTACAGGGGCTGGCTTGGCATTATCAATAAAACCACATACCATCTTTTTCAACACAGCGGGTTCTTTAGGATAAAAAGAGCCTGCGATCGATGGGGCCTGTGCATCGTCTGCGAAAGCTATTTGTAAAAACATTATGCTACACATCATATATAATACACCAACTACAAAAATAGCTGGGCACCACAAGTAATGGCAGTACTGCTTGTAAAAGGTCCTATAAAGATTCATTGTTTCTCCATATACCTGCTATCTTTTCCTGGCAATATTTACATCTGCCATCCTGTATATTATTTTCCACTACATTATACCCTAATCGTTCTACTAAAAGTTTTTTGCAATTAGGGCAATATGTAGACTCCCCCTTATTGCCGGGTATATTACCGATATAAACATAATTAAGCCCCTCAGATACAGCTATATTATACGCGTCTTTAAGGGCAGATATCGGTGTTGGCGGGATATTTTTAAGTTTATACATTGGCCAGAAGCGTGAGATATGTAAAGGTGTATCAGGACCAAGATTTTCTTTTATCCATCGGCATGTCTCTTTTATATAATCAGGATTGTCATTGATAGTAGGAATTAAAAGATAAGTAATCTCAAGCCATACGCCTTCTTCCTTTAATATCCGTAAAGTGCGCAGAACATCATCTCTATTTCCAAGGCAGAATTGATTATAAAACTTATCTGACCCTTTAAGGTCTATATTAGCTGCATCCATATACCCGCACAACTGTCTTAGAGGCTCCTCATTTATAAAACCCGATGAATGCATTACATTCATTATGCCTGACTGACGCGCGAACTTTGCGGTATCGAGCATATATTCATAAAAAATAGTGGGTTCTGTATAGGTATATGCTATGCTTGGACAATTATTTGCATCCGCGAGCATAACTACTCTTTCCGGGGGAAGGTATTCATAAGGGATATCCTCTGGCCGGGCCTGAGATATCTGCCAGTTTTGACAGAACTTACATTGAAGATTGCACCCAGCGGTTGCTATGGAGAATGATCTTGTTCCAGGAAGAACATGAAATAAGGGCTTCTTTTCAATAGGATCCACATGTATGGCGCAGGGCTTTGAATAAACAAGGCTATAAAGTATGCCATCTTTGTTTTCTCTTACCCTGCAAAATCCCCTCTTCTTATTCGCAATAATACACTTACGGGGACATAAGAGACATTGCACTCCTTTTTCATCCAATTTCTGATAATAAAGCGCCTCCTTTAGCTCGGGCGCATTAGCTAAAACATTAGAAACAAAATATGATAATGATTGGCACAATAAGAGTGTCACTACAAGGATTAACGCGGGCAAATATACTTTCTTCATAGAAATATATTATATCACTACGATAAGGATTTTCAAAACAAAAAATAAAACCGAAACTGTTTCCAAACTGTGAGGGACAGTGGGCATGAGGTAAAGCCCACTGTCCCTCACAGTTTGGAAACAGTTTCAATACTTACATATCATGCAAAATACGCGTGCACAGACATAAAACGCTGAATAAAACGCTTCTCTGTGCCTACACCTAGTGATGTATTATAATAACGCTTCCATAACGATGCCAAGTCACCGGGGTTTGATGAAACAAGGCCTATCCCTTTACGCTCAAATATCTCCTTGTATACCAAAAGTGATATAAGGGCAGCAAAATCATAATCATAAACACAAAGATCTCTTAGCTGATCTATGTTCATTGCGCTTACCTGCGACCATGTAACCCTTCCGTCTGTGGCCCTGCTAAAAAGTGAAATAAGCTCATAACGATAAGCTATCCTTGTGCTGTCTTTTATTGGATAAGATACGTAACTATGTATAATACCGTATACGGTTTTGCCTATAATCTGATAAGGCCCGTTTCCGTTCTTTGACCTACCCGAATAACTATTTAGAAAGTTGGTTTCAGTGGCCACTGTGCCCAAAAGTAGCATGCGCCATAATAATTTTTGCGATTCGGGCATATCTTCAAATACAAGATCGACTATTCTTCTTACCCTCTCATCATGATCCTGATAATTATTAAACTGTTCTATCTGCATATTAGCTTGTGATGGAGCCATGCAGCAATCAACAACTGAAAATGATAGAACAATATTCATTACAAAGGCGATCAATACCCTTACTAATATTGATCCTATCGATACCCTGTGATAACTAATCCTAAACAAGAGCATTGATTATATCACCTTATTTTTAAATACTTTTAAAAACTTAATAATAATAGGGATTAAAAAAATTACCTTCTCTCCTTAAATATGCCTTATGAGAATATAAAAGTCAAGCCATGTAGATAATAAAGAATACTTTATCATAGGATATAATATTACATTTACATAACGCTATATGCCATATGGGGATATGTTAATAGTGGGGATTTAAAACTAGGAATTGGAATCTGATACAGTATCATTTATCCAGTTAAGATACTCTTTGCTAGCCTCTGATATATTCATAGCTACTATCTCCGGAAGATCGTAGCTATGAAGTTTTATAACCGTGTCTTTTAATAGATCGAAGCAGCTGCTCTTTGTCTTTGCTATCAGCAGGCACTCATTTGCAACCTCTTTTTTGCCCTGCCAAAAAAATATCGATTTAACCGCGGGAATAATATTTACACACGCTACTATTTTAGACTCAACGAGCACATCAGCTATCTTAACCGCCTCCTGCTCTGATGGAACTGTAATAAAGACCATTATATACATCCGGTACCTTCTCGTTTAAACAGCCTCTTTCTGCCTAAGAGAGATCTCATAATCTCCTTCACCTTTTAAAACAACGTGGCCCTCTCTCGCGAGCCAGCCAAGGCTCATAAGAACTAGGTCTCTTGACTTCCCCGTAGCTAATATTAGTCTGGACAATTTTTCAGTACCATTTATATCCAGGTAATGCCAAATATCACCTGCTACAATACCTATCTGTATTATCATATGACATCCCCCTTTCGCTTATTAAGACTTCCGCATTGTGGGCACTTAGATATCACATCGTGCTGGCTATCTATATACGTAAATGTGCATACTTCACATTGCCATATAGACTTCTTCTCTGAAGCATATTGCTTAGGCCTTGTCTCTCTATCTAAGAATAGCCATAAAAGCAATAACATTATAACTGTCAAACACAAATATAGCGAAATAGCTGTACCTATATCAAGTTCAATCATAGTCTAGGGCAACCCGTATTTAGGAATAGCCTACTTAAAGGCCTAATTTTATCTGGATGATACCTTCCTGATCCTCTTGCAGTTGATTGGGTTTAAGAGGGATAAATTTCCATTGTTTTACATATCTTATGGCGATAAGATCTAAATCAGGATAACCTGAGGTCTCTAAAATATCTGCCGTCTTTACTGTACCGTCTTTTGTAATCACAAGCGCCAATCTTACGTTACACGAAATGGGTGCGCCGTCTTTCTGGTATGCGGATAAAGCTATCCTGCAATCAGGAAGAGGTGGTTTAAATAAAATAAGCCTATCCCCGGCCGTACCGGTTATCTCTGAAAAACCCTCAACCGGCTGCGCGTAAACACGTTCCTTTTTCATCAGATCCGGATAGATCTTCTCTGTTCCGATAATCGAATCTATATTGGAAAACCCTGATGTATTTTCAAGAAAGAGCTCTCTTTCCCTGCTAAAATCAATACGGTTACCTAAGACCGCCTGTTGGCCGTCTAAAGATAGCTCCATCTTGCCCTCCCGATCTTTATTAGAAAAATTATCAAGTCCTTCAGAGGCATGTTTAAGTGATTTTTTGTCGAGCAAAGAGCCCAAAAAATATATATCAGAGAGCCTCTTCTGCATTACACCCACCGGCACTATAATAATTGTGAACATGAGAAAACAGAACAGGTGCCATGAAAATGATATTACAAGCGCACGGTTAAAATTAATTTTAAACTGCATTTGCTCTTTAACCTAATCTATTGTCTGAGTGGTAGCAATGTTTACCTGCTGAACACCCTCCTGCCTACAGATGTCCCAAACTACTACAATACGCCCCAGAGAAGCCTTTCTATCGGATTTTATAAGAACCGGAAGCCTGGCAGAAGCTATACCTTTTAATAGAGAAGAAAGCTCTTTAATAGTAACTAATTTCTGCCTATAATAAATAAGGTTTTCTGCCGTGATACTGATTACAGCGTTCTCTTCACTTAACATCTCTGATGTTATAGCACGGGGAAGATTAACCTTAATTCCGGGCTGAAAAATAAAACTTGATGTGAGCATAAAGAATATCAGCAACAAAAAGACTACGTCTATCAGTGGCGCTATATCTATAGTGCGAAGGGTTCTTTCTAATTTAAGGTGTCTTTTAAGCCTCACGATCTTTACCTCTTTGTGTAAGTATGTTTATGAGATCCGTAGAACTTCTCTCCATATCAAGAACCAGGCTGTTAACCCTGCTTACCAGATAGTTATATGCTACATATACAGGGATGGCGACCGCAAGCCCTGCCACTGTTGTTATAAGCGCCGCCCATATGCCACCTGCCAAATCACCGGGTGAAACAGGATTTAATGAAGTCGATTTCTGCTGTATAACCTGAAAACATCCAACCATGCCGACAACCGTGCCAAGAAGGCCTAATAGTGGTGAGATATGCGCGATAGTAGCGAGAGCAGTGAGGTTCTTCTCCATTCTTGGTACTTCATATAACCCTGCCTCTTCTATAGCTTCTTTTATCTCAGGCTTTGGGCGATCATGTTTTAGAATACCTGCTTTCAAAATATGGGCGATAGGTCCGGGAGTCTTGTCACACATCTCAATAGCGTCCATAATCTTGTTGCGCCGTAAAACATTAGCGATCTCATCCATAAATTTACGCGTATCTATCTTTGCCCTATGAAGATGATAAATCTTTTCTATGGCAATAGCTAGGGCGATTATGGAGCATAAAATTATCGGGTACATCACCGCCCCACCTTTTACAATCATACTAAACATAAAATGCCTCCTTTGCTCGTTATAAAATAGGCGCGCGCAGCAACTATTTTATGTGTGGTCATATTGTATGTTTCTAAACAACAAATAAGAATGATCTATTCAACAAGTTCATCCTTATGCTTATCCATCCAACGAAGTCTTTCTCGAGCATGCTTAGCTTCCTGCGCATCCTCTACAGATATCTCCTCATACATCTTTCGGGCGTCATTCCAACGTTCCTGCGACTCAAATATCTGAGCTGTTCTTAAACGCGCACGCATAGTCCAGTATCTGCTATTGGGATACAAATAACCGACTTTCAGGTATTCTGTAACCGCGCTGTCAAAACGGGATTCATCCTCCATGCATTCAGCAACCCTGAACTGCAGTTCCGCGTTAAAATCGTTATCATCAGATGCAAGCGCCTTTCTATAGTAACTTACTGACTTACTATAAAACCCTTTAGACTGATATATAAGGCCTATCTTTCTATTAATTATTTTTTGAAACTGTGGATCCTGGTAATCTACGAGGAGCCTCTTTAGTACCTCAATAGCCTCTTCATATTTTCCTGATTCTGTCAGGATATCACCAAGAGCGATAGCGGCATTATGCGCTGAATCACTATTAGGATAACGGGTTATAACACCTTGTAACTGTTCTAGAGACTCCTCAAGTTTACCCTCGCGATAAAGTGTCCAGCCTAAAAGGTAATTCGCGTCATCTACTAAGACGCTCCTCGGAAACCCCACTATGACCCTGTTCAAACTAATCTTTGCCCTACCATAAAGGCCTTTATCATAATAGTTTTGCGCGAACCAGAAAATAATATCCGCGGTTATATCGCTATCAGGATAACGCGTAAGGTAATCATCGAATATCTTCATAGCGACCTTCTCTTTTCCCAGGCGATAATAACACCAACCTAATTCATACCTTGAGAGCCTTTCCAATTCCGCATCAGAGGCTGAACTTATGATACCTTTAAAAATATCTGATGCTTTTACGTAATCACCTTTATTGTAATAGCAGCTTCCTGTCTGATACAGAGACTTGTCCCTGAATTCACTGTTATAATGCTCCTCTACAATTTTACTGTATTCTTTTATCGCTAATTCATAATTGGCCTGCTTGTAATATATATTACCCAACTGGAATATTACCTTATCCATAAGATTGCTCTTAGGGAAATTACTCACAAAACTCTTAAATGTTATTATCGCATTAGCAAGCTCATCCATGCTGATAAAGATCTCCCCGAGCCTGTACTGAGCGTAATCAGCGTAATAATTATCAGGATATTCATTGAGCACCTTATCATAATATTTCTGCGCATTTTCATAATCTGCTATGTCAAAATAGATATCACCGATGCGACATATTGAGCTTGCCTTAAAATTGTTGTCACTTGAACATTCCTTTGCCTGTTTGAATTGGAGTATCGCCTCCTCTGGTTTATCAAGGCGCAGAAAAGTCCACGCGAGATTATAGTGCGCCTCCGGCAATAATGTACTTTCCGCAAAACCGCTTAAGAGCTCCTGATACACTACAACCGCGTCTGTGTAGCTACCTGTATTATAAAGTGATTCCGCCTTCTGAAAATAAGACTCTTCCGCGTATCTACTTGCAGGATATATATCCAATAAACGATCATAAGCTATTATGGCTTCCCTATTCATGCCTTTCATGCTATATGAACGCCCCAATCCAAAAAGAGCGTTATCCCTGGAATCATACAAAGAATCATCTTCGACAATTCCCTGAAACTCTTTAATAGCGATATCGTATTCAGCCATCTTAAAGTAAGACCAGCCCATAGCAAGGCGGGCATGCTGTATCCACTTTTCCGAACCTGAAAGCTCTAAAGCGTCCTTGTATGAAGCAATGGCCGCTTTATAGTCCTTGAGTTGATAAAGTATCTCTGCCTTTAAAAATAAGGCGTCTTTTACTTCATTTGCTAACGGGAATCGTTTGAGATAATACTCTACCTTCTCGCTTGCCTTGTTAAACTCAGACAGGTCATAGTATGACTCCGCGGTCTTGTAAATAGCCGAGGGTAAGATCTTTGAGTTAGGATACTTATCTATTATTTTCTCGAAATCCGGTAAGGCCTGGAGCATATCATTCTTTTTATAATAGGCCCAGCCGCGTGAATAATAGGCGTACGGCATATAGGTGGAAAGTGGGTACTTATCAATAAGACGTTGATAAAACGATATCGCGCTATCATATTGAGCAACCTTAAAGTTGACTTCGCCACACCAATATAATGCGTCATCCTTGAATTTCGAATCATCGAACTCAAGCACTGACTCAAAATTATTAAGCGCCTTAGTGTATTCGCCCTTATAGAAATAAGCCTTTCCCAGAAGTATATGCGCTTCGTCTGTATGCAAGCCTGTGGGATAATACGCGAGAAATTGTTGTGCCTGCTCTATTGTCAGATCATATAGTCCATCAGCAAAAGTATTCCTGGCGATTACAAGTTGGGTATCTTCCTGCTCCGTATCCGCACAAAGGATAATAGGCGTAGATATAAAGCAGAAGATTATAAGTAACACTATGGGGTTATATATAGATCTCATGTGGCATTAAGTATATCATTTAGTACTAGTAAATTCAATAATAAAATAGTAAGGAGGGGGAGGTAGTACTACATTACCTTTTTAAGGTAGCGCCCTGTATAGGAAGCCCTATTTTGGGATATCTCGGCAGGAGAGCCGCAAGCGACTATATTGCCACCTTTTTCACCACCTTCTGGGCCTAAATCCACAATATAGTCCGCGGATTTAATTACATCAAGATTATGCTCTATGACCAAGACAGTATTGCCTTGAATAACTAACCTATTTAATACCGATAAGAGCTTGTTCACATCAGCGAAATGTAATCCGGTCGTAGGTTCATCCAAAATATACAATGTTCTGCCTGTTGCCGACTTTGAAAGCTCTGCTGCCAATTTTATCCTTTGCGCCTCACCGCCAGAGAGCGTTGTAGCAGCCTGGCCCAATTCAATATAGCCCAATCCAACCTCGGAAAGAGTCTTTAATTTTTTATATATTGGAGGGATATTAGCAAACAGCTCTATGGCATCAGCAACATCCATTTCCAGCACATCAGAAATTGACTTACCCTTATATTTTACCTCAAGAGTCTGATGATTAAAACGCCTGCCTTTGCATGCCTGACATTGAATATAAACATCCGGGAGAAAATGCATCTCTATCTTCTTTACGCCATCCCCGTCACATATATCGCACCTGCCGCCTTTAACGTTAAAGCTAAACCGTCCAGGCTTGTACCCCCTTATCCTTGATTCAGGCAACTTACTAAATAACTCTCTTATATGGCTAAAGGCACCCGTATAAGTGGTGGGGTTAGAACGTGGCGTACGCCCTATGGGTGATTGGTCTACGACTATCACCTTATCTATATGCTCACTTCCTAAAATCATCTTATGCTTGCCTGCTACTTGAGTTGAATTATAAAGCCTTCTTGCGAGAGCCCTGTAGAGCGTCTCATCAACCAATGTAGATTTACCTGAACCGGAAACGCCTGTTACACAAATAAACGTACCTAAAGGAAGAGAGACATCAATCTCCTTTAAATTGTGCTCACTTGCTCCCTTAATAATAAGCTTTTTCTTATTTTCATAATCTCTATTATTGCCAGATGGGGCTACTACCAGGTGAGAATTTAAATACTTTGCCGTTAAAGAAGCTTTATTTTTAAGAAGCCCTTTTACCCGGCCACTATAAATAAGCTGCCCGCCTTCCTTACCTGCGCCAGGGCCTAAATCCACAACAAAGTCCGCGCTTCTAATCATAACTTCGTCATGTTCTACTACAAGAATAGTATTTCCAAGATCACGCAGAGCTTTAAGCGTAGAAAGAAGTTTAGAATTATCTCTTTGGTGCAGGCCTATACTCGGCTCATCCAGCACGTAGAGAACTCCGACTAATCCGGCCCCGATCTGGGTAGCGAGCCTAATGCGCTGCGCTTCACCGCCAGAAAGAGTAGAACTTATACGGTCTAGGGTTAAATAGCCTAAACCTACATTTAACAAAAACTTAAGCCTGCTGTTAAGTTCTTTCAGTATCTGTTTCGCGATCTGCTGTTTTTTAGTGCTAAGCTTAAGGTCACGAAAAAATTCAAAAGCCTGGCTTATGGAAAAACCACATATATCGGCGATATTCCTATTTGCTATCTTTACTGAAAGAGACTCGTTATTAAGGCGCAAACCTTTACATTTAGCGCATGGCTGTACAGACATATAAGAATGAATAAAATCGCGCATATATTCACTCTCGGTCTCTTTGAAACGACGCTCCAAGTTTGGTATAACACCTTCAAAGTACTGCTCTGATCCGCTCGCCCCCTTATTGCCAAAAAGAAGGATTCTTTGCATTCTTTTACCGAGATCCTTAAAAGGTTTTTCAGGATTAAAACCATAATCATGCGCAATACCATCAAGAAGCCTGTAATAATATAAAAGTAATGATTTTCCGCCTTTTCGCCATGGTTCTATAGCGCCCTCTTTTATGGATTTTGATTTATCCGGCACAACAAGGTCAAGATCTATCTCCATATTATGGCCTAATCCATTGCAATCAGGGCACGCGCCATATGGAGAATTAAAAGAGAAGGCGCGGGGTTCTAGTGTTTCATAATTTATTCCGCAATTTACGCACGCATTGTGAGAGCTGAATAGTGTTTCGGTTTTCGGTTTACGGTTTTTGGTTTGCGCGACAGGCTGTATTGCTACGATCATTAGGCCGCTTCCAAGGCTTAAAGCGGTTTCTACCGAATCCGTTAGACGTTTTTGTGCTCCGGGCTTAATTACTAACCTATCTACCACAACTTCTATATTATGTTTTGTGTTCTTATTTAAATTTATTTTCTCAGAAAGATCCAATATCTTTCCATCAACCCTGCATCGCACAAAACCATTCTTTTTTATATCGCTAAAAAGATCTTTATATTCGCCTTTTTTTCCGCGAACAACAGGGGCCATGATTATAATGGGCGTATTATTAGGATAATGGATTATCTTTTCAATAATCTGCTGTGAAGACTGATGAGTTATAAGCCTAGAACATCTGTAACAATATATATCCCCTATTCTCGAAAAGAGTAGCCTTAGGTAATCATGCATCTCAGTAACAGTCGCGACTGTAGAACGAGGGTTTGAGCCGGCCTTTCTCTGCTGTATAGCTATACTTGGAGAGAGTCCTTCTATATGATCGACATCCGGTTTCTGCATCTGCTCTAAAAATTGACGTGCGTAAGCGGAAAGGCTTTCAACATACTTTCGCTGGCCTTCAGCATATACGGTATCAAAGGCGAGCGAAGACTTTCCCGAGCCTGACAAGCCGGTAACTACCGTAAGCTCATTACGCGGAATCTTTAAACTGATTGACTTCAGGTTATGCTCTCTAGCGCCCTTTATTGTAATATATTTATTCTTCATTTTTTTCACATAACAGGAAACCCCTTCTCGCAATAAGCTGTAAAAGCATTCTGCTAAAAGGGGCTCTCTGTTTCAAGTTAATTGAAATATATTGAACTTATTTCTTCTTCTTTTTAGCCTTTTTCTTTGCTACCTTCTTCTTTGCTACCTTTTTCTTTGCTACCTTTTTCTTTGCCTTTTTCTTTGCTGCCATGCTTCCCTCCTTTTTTCGTAAAGGGTTTGCCTTTACGTTCTGCTATTTCTTCTTTGACTTCTTCTTCGCAACCTTCTTCTTTGCTACCTTCTTCTTGGCTACTTTCTTCTTTGCAACCTTCTTCTTGGCTACCTTCTTCTTCGCAACCTTCTTCTTGGCTACCTTCTTCTTCTTCTTACCACGAGCCATCTGTGCCATTGAAACGTCGCCCTGCTTATCTATGAAATAGAGATACCCCTTTTCCCTCACTATACCGGATTTTACAACTACCTTAGGGCTACCGCCTTTCTTCTTACCACGAGCCATCATTGCCATTGAGACGTTACCTTTTTTATCCAAATAATAAAGATAGCCTTTTTCTCTCTTAATTTTGCATTTCAAAACTTTTGTCGCCATTTTATATTTTTCACCTCCCTTCAAAAATATTTTTATTAATTTTATTTTACGCTCTTTTTAAAGGGGGCGCAAGAACTTTTTGCTTTTTTTTAAAAAAAATTTATTTTTTCCGATTCATTTCAGAGACTTGTAGCTCGTTATAAACAGCGAGTTATCAGCACAGGAAAATATAGACAGACAATTTTTAGTTGCGGGGTAATTTTAATAATACAAGGTTTAAGGAATATATAGAGGCAAGTATTTACATAAAAAACTTGTTACGATATGATAATTCCTAAAAGATCATGTGCCGATCTTTACGCAATCATCAAGGTGCTGTTTTAAAGTAGCTACCGCGGAAAGTGGCGCTAAAAAGCTTGTCTTTGGATTCTGCGGGGAAGGGACATTCTCTGTACGGGTAATAAGCCTGCCAAAATCTCCCTCAGCCTCAACCTCGTGTGAGTTAACAGTGTATTTGGGAGACGTAACAATCTTTACTATTGTTCTCTCCGCACCTATACCGGCGATACTTAAAAGCGCGGAGACATTTATATTCTTAGGAAAAGCCTTTACCGCTTCTTGGGCAGTACCCTCAAATATAATATAATCATCGGTTATAGCGTCTAGATCTATCTTGTTAGCGATTATATATGGAGCGCCCATCAATCCCTTAGGAGGTTTTCGTGTAGTAAGAGTAACCCTTCTTACAACGCCTGTACCAGCTGACTTTATGCCATCCAATCCACATATCGCTCCACTAGGAAGGATTATTTTTGCTTTATTTTTTCTCGCAATTTCAAAGAGGGTTTCGCTTTTGCCTAAAAGGCCGCCTATGCTCATCACTAAAACATCCTTTTTATTCAATAGGGCCTGCTTAGCCAGATCAAAAGAAGAGCTGCCGGATGCCGCCTCAACTACAATATCTGATTTTTCGATAAGGCTGTTAAGTGAGACTACTGAAGGCTTACTAGAAAGAGAGCCACAAAGATCCTCGGCTCGGGCATTGTCTATATCGCAAAGCGCCACAATAGTTGCTAATGTCTTCAATTCTTTATCTAATGTTTTCGCGATAAAGCTACCTATCGTGCCGCAACCTACTATACCTATATTCTTTTTCATGTTCCCTCACTTATTTTGCGCATTGTTTCATAAGAAATGTTGTTTACTTATCAAAAGTGATTCTTGAAAAATAGTAACTAACAATGTTATCCAAAAAAAACCAGCTTTTGGATGATGTAGCAGAACCTTTTTCTTGCGAACGGGCATGGTTCGCCCTTATTAGGTTCTTTGCGAGAGTGAGCAAGAAAGCGGAGCGAAATTTTCTCGCTGGGAAAAATTTTGCGCTTTTGCGAAATTATGCAAAAGCTAGCAAGGCTTCAGGTTTCTTGCAACAAACTAGGTGCCCGATATAGATACCCATTTCTTCTCACCAGATATCGCAAGCATCCTCTCTACTGATTTATACGCACGCGCCCTTATATCTTCAGGCACCGAAATCTTACCAACCATAAGCTCTAAGGCATTTACTATCCATCCGAGAGTCGTAAGCTTCATACTTGCGCATAAGAGGTGATCCGTCGGAAGAAAGAACCTCTTATCAGGATTATCCTGCCTCAACCTATAAAGCATGCCCATCTCTGTTCCGATAATAAAGTCTCTTTTATTGGAAGTTTTTATATATTCAAGCATCCCCCCTGTTGATGTGACCTTATCCGCAAGCTCAAGTATGTCAGGGTTACATTCAGGATGAGCTATAAACTCCGCTCCGGGATACAATTTCTTCGCATCTATTATCTGGTCAGGTAAAACTCTAATATGTGTAGGGCAGAACCCTTCCCATAATATTATCTCTTTATCAGGCAGTTGTGATTGAACATAATACCCAAGATTTTTATCGGGAATAAATATTACTCTCTTTTCCTTAAGAGAGTTGACAACCTCAACAGCATTACGTGAGGTGCAGCATATATCGCTCTCTGCTTTTATCGCGGCGGATGTATTGACGTAGCAGACAACAGGTACGCCTGGGTATTCCTGTTTCTTCTTTCTTAGGGCTTCAGGCGTAATCATATCTGCCATAGGGCATCCTGCCTCTTTTACAGGGAGCAAAACAGTCTTTTTTGGATTCAATATATAAGCAGTCTCTGCCATAAAGTGGACCCCGCAAAATACGATAACATCCGCCTCTATCTTAATAGCTGCCTTGCTCAATCCCAATGAATCGCCTGTAATATCAGCTATCTCCTGAACTTCATCTCTCTGATAATTATGGACAATAATTACGGCGTTGCGTTTTTTTCTAAGTTCAGCGATACGGTTCTTAAGCTTTTCTATGTATTTCTTATTAGTCGCTTCTGTATACTCTTCCATCATATCTTCTTTACCCCGTTTTTATCGTTAAGGAACACTCTCTTCGCGTTAAATGTTGATGCCTCTTTAGACTCAACCAAACAATACGAAATTATTATGACCCTATCACCTTTTTGCGCACATCTTGCGGCACCACCATTTAGACAGATATCTCCCTTACCAGGTTCTCCTTCTATAACATAGGTCTCAAACCTAGCGCCATTATTAAGATTTACAATCTGCACTTTTTCGCCGGGAAATATATCGGCAAGCTTTAGCAATTCTGAATCTATGGTAATGCTACCTGTATAATCCAGATTGGCATCTGTTACTGTCGCATTATGAATCTTTGATTTATAAATTATTCTCAGCATATTTCTTACTCCTTCTGATTGTTAGTTCTTAACGTTTACTAAAATGTTATCAATAAGCCTTGTTGTCCCAATCTTAACCGCTAACGCTACCAATACT
>CAZDLP010000003.1:1521-5049 GCA_964506565.1 uncultured Planctomycetia bacterium | reverse complement strand
AATGTTATCAATAAGCCTTGTTGTCCCAATCTTAACCGCTAACGCTACCAATACTCTTGAATTAACTACCCTCTTCTTACTTAATGTATCAGGACAAACTATATCGATATAATCAATACATACATTCGGCTTATTCAAAATACTCTTCATAGCTAATCTTACTTTAGATACGCTATCTTCTCCGTGCATAATAAGGTCTCTTGCTTTTTTCAAAGCCTTATAGAGGAGCTTGGCGTCTTCTATCTCCAGATCAGTTAAGTATCGATTGCGCGAGCTTAGAGCGATACCGGATCTATCTCTAACAATAGGCAGAACCTTAACATTAATATCTATATTGAGGTCTCTAACCATCTTCTTTACTATAAAGGCCTGCTGATAATCTTTTTGTCCAAAATATGCCGTATCAGGGGTTATGATACTAAATAATTTTGTACAGATAGTCGCAACGCCTCTGAAATGTCCGGGCCTTGACTTCCCGCACATAATGTCGGAGGCATCGCAAACTTCAACATAAGTACTAAAACCCTTAGGGTATATTGAACCGGCATCCGGGCAGAACAAGATATCGCACCCAGCCTTCATTGCCTTCTGAGCGTCCCCTTTAATGTCCCTTGGATATTTTTTGTAATCCTCGTTTGGGCCAAACTGCGCAGGGTTTACAAATATACTTGCTACTACAATATCGTTCTCTTTCTTAGCTTTTCTTATAAGCGAAAGATGGCCCTCGTGAAAATCTCCCATAGTGGGAACAAGGCCAATGCTTTTTCTTTTTTTCCGATAGCCTCTTAACAAGGCGGTGACCTTGCTTAACTTTCTAATGAGCTTCATTTATGGTATCTATCTTTGATAACTTAGGATGTGATATTCTAAGCAGCCTGCATATCAATCCGAGAAACGTCTTCGGGCTATCATGATGTAATTGAGCAAGAACAGGCACTCTTGTCGCATCATTGGATTCTTTAGTCAATAATTTTTGCTTATTATTATCAATGCTGATATACGACCTGCGCTCTAAGAGTAGGTCTTTTATGGATTTTTTAAATACAGGATGAATAAGATCAGGTGCTATTTGAGAAAGCGGTTCCAGCACAAAGACTCTCTCATGCAGTAACCTGTGAGGCACAATAAGATTATTTCCTTTCATTATGATATCATCATATAAAAGTATATCAAGATCTATAATTCGAGGACCCCATATCTGATCACTTGCTGATTTCTTTTTAATAGCCTGCTTATCTGCTGACGGTCTTTCGATGGGCCTACCTTCTTCAAGCACCTTCAACTGTTCTTCTACGCTTAGCTTTTTTGGAATAGAATCCCTGCCCCTTCCCATCTCACGCTCTATAGACTTAAGCGCGGTTAGAATCTCATCGGGATAGAGAGTCGTATCTATCCTGCAACAAGCATTTAAAAAATCAGGCTGTTTGACACCACCTACAGGAGAAGTCTCTATGACAGATGATATCTCACCGAGCTGAATATTCTTTTTCGACTTTAACTTCTCTAACGCCTTATCGATATTGAGCTGCCTGTCACCAAGGTTTGAACCTATGCCTATATAGACCTTGCTCATTGATGCAGCCTCTTTATCCTGTCTACGGCTTCCTGAAGCCTCTCTTCCGGCACAGTCAATGTTATCCTTATATAACCTTCACCATTAGGCCCGAAACCTACGCCGGGGGTTGTAACTATATCTGCTTTTTCAAGTAATGATTTTGTTAACTCATTTGAGGTATACCCCGGTGGTACCGGTATCCATACATAAAACGTAGCCTTGGGTTTTTTAACCTTCCAGCCGATAGAATTTAAACCATCGACTAAGACGTCTCTCCTTCTCTGGTATATAGCATTTAGCTTATCTATATGAGACTGGTCGCTCTCTAGAGCCACTATGCCGGCAAATTGTACGGGCTGGAATATGCCTGAGTCTATATTAGATTTCACTTTTCTCAACGCTGATACCACATCCGCTTTACCGCATACAAAACCAAGCCTCCAGCCGGTCATATTGTAAGTCTTCGACAAAGAGTGAAACTCAACGCCTACATCCTTAGCGCCCTCAAATTCAAGAAAACTAGGGGGCTTATAGCCATCGTATGACATCTCAGAATAAGCAGCATCATGACATATAATAATATTATTCTCGTTTGCATACTCTATTACTCTTTTAAAAAACTCTTCTGTAGCTACTGCCGAGGTAGGGTTATTAGGATAATTTAAGAACATAATCTTTGCTCTTCTTGCAACTTGGTAGTCTATCGCGTCAAGATCGGGGAGAAAATCATTTTCAGGAAGAAGCGGCATAAGATAAGGTACCCCGCCCGCGAATATAGTTCCTGATTTATACGGCGGGTAACAAGGATCCGGTATCAATACCTCATCCCCATGGTTTACATAAGCAAGCGGCATATGCACTATGCCTTCCTTGGACCCTATTAAAGGCAAGACCTCCGACTCAGGATCCAGCTCCACGTCAAAACGCCGCTTATACCATGTCGCTATAGTCTCGCGTAACTTTAGAAGCCCCATATCCATAGCGTAACGGTGGTTCTTTGCATCCTTCGCAGCTTCATAGAGCTGCTCTATAATATGCATCGGCGTAGGCCTGTCAGGATCACCTACACCCAGGTCTATTATATCTTTACCTTCGCTAATAGCCTTCTTCTTTATTTTGTCTATCTCAGCGAAAAGATACGGTGGTAATTTCTTAAGCCTGCTTGATGTATCAACATTTATCATAACTTAAACTCCTTCTATTACGTTCTGCATATTATACAAGCCCGGTGATTTCTCTACAATATACTTCGCGGCACACAAAGCGCCCTTGGCAAGTATATCACGTGAACTAGCACGATGAGTTATCTCAATCCTCTCATCATTGCTCGCGAAGATTACTGTGTGCTCGCCTATGATGCCACCTGCACGTACCGCGTGTATGCCTATCTCATTTTTGCTCCTCTGGCCTACATTGCCCTCTCTACCACATACCACAACATCTTTTACTCTTTTCCCTTTTGCCTCTGCTATTCTCTGAGCCAGAGTCATCGCGGTGCCACTCGGAGAGTCTTTCTTTTTATTATGATGGGCCTCAATTATCTCTATATCATAATCTTCTCCTAACGCGCTTGCTACTTCAGGTACTAAACGAAAAAGTAGATTTATGCCGATAGACATGTTAGAAGAAACAAGCACAGGTATAACCTTAGAGCTTGATTCTATAGCCCGCTGTTCCTCATCCATTAGTCCTGTAGTGCCTATAACAATTGGGATCTTTTCGTCTCTGGCAACCTTTAGATTTAATAGGGTCGCGATAGGCGCTGTAAAATCTATTATTACATCCGCACCTTTCGCAGCTACGCTCAGATCATCCTGTATCTTTATATCAAGGGCCTCATTACCAATAATCTTGCCAAGGCTTGTGCCGATATCCGGGTGGGATCTCATATCTGTCGCGCCTATTATTTCAAAATTTTTATCTGCCAAAGCAAGAGAAGCTATGCTTCTGCCCATCCTGCCGCAGCATCCCGC
>CAZDLP010000003.1:0-1421 GCA_964506565.1 uncultured Planctomycetia bacterium | reverse complement strand
TTTGTCTCTACGAATATCGCCTTGACAAGCGGAAGCATCTTAAAATAAAGCTCTCTTGCTTTTTCAATATCACCATTTAGAAAAGCGGAGACCATATTGGAGACGTCCTTTGGTATAATATTAGCTACTACAGATATAACACCACATCCACCAATAGCAAGCACCGGAAGCGTTAGTGAATCGTCTCCTGATATAAGGTCAAAGTCAGGATCACAGATACATCTTATCTCAGCCATCTGATTCAAATTGCCACTCGCTTCTTTAACCGCTACCACATTTTTTAGGGTAGATAAGCGCTGTATAGTTTCAGGCGTTATGTTCGTTCCTGTGCGAGAAGCTATATTATACGCGATAAGAGGGATATCTACTGAATCGGAAAGTGCCTTAAAATGACGGTATATACCTTCCTGCGTAGGCTTATTATAATATGGTGTTATTATCAAGGCCCCGTCCGCTCCAACCTCTTTAGCATGCCTTGTAAGCTCTATAGCTTCACCTGTATTATTAGAACCTGTGCCAGCCATAACCTTGGCCTTGCCTTTAGCCGTGCTTATCACTATATCTATTACCTTCTCATGCTCCTCGATTGACAATGTGGCTGACTCTCCTGTTGTGCCACATGGGACAATAACAGAGGTATTATTACTTATCTGAAAGTTGACTAGATCTTTAAGTTTTACTTCATCTAGCTCTGTACCGTTATTTTTAAACGGTGTCACTATAGCAACCATTGAACCTTTAAACATGGTAAACTCCTTTATTTTATCAAACCTTTATCTGTCCTTTAAAGACCTCTTTTGCTTGACCTTCTAGAAAAGCATTACAGATAATATCGTTTTTCACTGTAAAATATATCTTAAGATCCCCCCCTCTAGTACAAACCGTTATAGGGGATTTTAAACCTTTAACAACACCTGAAATAACAGCTGACGCGACAGAACCTGTGCCACAAGCCAATGTCTCATCTTCTACGCCTCTTTCATAGGTTCTTGCTAAAATAGATCTCTTATCTTTAAAAGAAACAATATTTACATTTGTACCATTAGGGGCAAAAATTTTATGATATCTGATGCTACTACCAAAAGATATGAGATCCAGGGACTCTATATCATTAATAAAACAGACAACATGGGGCACACCGGTATTAATATAATGAAGCTTATAAGCCTTCTTCTTTAGCTTAAGATCAATACCTAATTTCATATCTTTAGGATCTGTCATGTTTATCTTTACATTCGACTTACCTGCTTTTGCGCTCAATAAGCCCGCTTTTGTCTCTATTCGCATCGTATATGGCGCTATCTTATTAAGCTTAGCATATAGCGCTATACAGCGCGACCCATTGCCACACATATCAGGCTCTGAACCATCGGGATTTAAAATACGCATCTTAAAATCCGCTATTTTCGATCTTTCCACAA
>CAZDLP010000002.1:0-50329 GCA_964506565.1 uncultured Planctomycetia bacterium | reverse complement strand
TATCATAATGCTTAATGGTCTTTGACGCAACCCTTTTCTTCTGGATAAGCTTAACAGAAGGGCAGAAGAAGTTATGATAAAATCGCTATTCTGATTCATAAAGCTCATTCATCAAAGGAATAGCATCTGGGTTATCAAGCCTATCATAACCAATCCATTGGCGTATGTGCGTCCAATTCTTTTGTTCGATATGAGCGTTATCATTCTTGTGATATGCTCTGCTTCTGGTAAATCCAGTAACTTGCTTTCTATCGTTGTTAGTAAAATGCCTGAATAGATGCCAGTTTAAGAATTCACCGCCATTATCAGAGTCAAAGCCAAGCAAGGGGAAGGGTAAGTTGCTTTCAACGTCTTTTATCTGATTAAGCACTCCAAGCTCACCTTTACCCCAAACAGCTCTTTGTTCGGTCCATCCGGTGGCAATATCAACAAAGTTTACGGTATTAGCGTATATCCTTTCAACCGTGTCACCACAATGGGCAACAGTGTCAGCTTCAAGGAATCCGAGTTTAGATTCATCCCATTGATTGGTTTTTATAGGTATCTGCTTGCGTAATAAAGTACCTGGTTTAGTAGTAGATCTACCACGGCCCCTGTATTTTATTCTTACTGGTTTTAATATCCTGTCAATAGAGGCTGGGGATATCTTTAATAACGCGGTTACTACGTGTAATGGTAATCCCCCGTATTCTTTAGCGTAATGAGGCAGCTATAAAGGTATAATCGCTCTTAACAACTTAGAACATGGTAAGTTTGCAGTAAGCCATATTCGCTTTAGCGGAACAATAATCGATTCTTTGTTATAGCGTGACAGTCTACCTCGTTTTTTAAGTTTAGGCTTGGTAAAACGCTTATACTTATTATGTAATCTTAAAGCATGTTTTCTGTGGTAACAGGTGTTTATGCAGAATTCATTAAGGATTTTAGATTTTTGCTTGCGAGAAGCTCTTTTATAGCGTATATATATACTATCAAGGTATTCCATGCGTGCTCCTGGACTCATAACATAACCCTCCCTAAGTGCCATTATAAGGGTTATTTTTTCGGTAACATTAATTATGAGTCAACGAAGCACTTTAAAATTAATTTGGGTAACATTTAATGTGAGTCAATTCGCCGCATTTAATTATCTTGACTCTTTAATAGTCATTTTATATAATAATAGTTCAAACTCATGCTAACAGGAAGCGTTAACTATGTTATCCTGGATGCCTTTATCAATAGCATTTTCGGGATTAACTTGACCGTATCCCCATCTTTTTGCAGGTCTTAAGTGTTATTGGCGTTAATCGTTGTTGCAGGTGAATGCAAACAATGGGAGATTACCTTATCCAAAGGAGGAATTGCAATTATGCTAGATGTAAAAGATAAAAGAGCAGTTGTGTTCGTTGGGCATTCAGGGTCAGGAAAGACATCATGTATTGATTCTATGCTTTATAGCGTAGGAGCCAATTCAAGGCATGGAAGTGTTGATCAGGGCAACAGCATGTGTGATTATGGTGATGATGAGATGGAGCGCAAGGTTACTATAAGGTCAAAAGTTCTTCATATAGAGCATAACAATAAGCTTTTATATCTTCTCGATACACCAGGTTATGCGGATTTCTCAGGCTCTGCTATATCATGTATGAGGGCTATTGATTCGGGTATATGTGTTATCTGTGGAGTAAGTGGAGTTGAAATAGGCGCGGAAAAAGGCTGGGAGCTGCTCGCAGCGCGAAACGTACCCAGGCTTATTTTCGTTAATAAGCTAGATAAGGAAAATTCCGATTTTAGCAAGGCCATGCAATCAATCAATAGTACTTTTGGAAAGAATTGCGTGCCTCTGGAATTTCCAATAGGCAAGGAGTCTTCTTTTAAAGAGACGGTCTCCCTTTTGGATAAGAGCGTTTTGGATAAGCTTGAGCCTGCTGATAAAGAGGCGGCACAGAAACACAGAGAGAAGCTTGTGGAAGCAGTAGCTGAAACAGATGATGAGCTTCTTGAGAAGTATCTTGGAGGAGAAGAGCTCACTGACGATGAATTGAGAGCCGCATTGCGAAAAGGCGTGTGTGAGGCTAAGGTCTTTCCAGTGCTTTGCGGGGCTGCCGTAAAAGAGATTGGGATACCTTTGCTTATACGGGCGATTGAAAATTTGCTTCCCTCTCCCATAGAAGCTATTCCGATACAGGCAAAAGAGGAAGGAAGCGAAGAGCCGGTTCTTGTAGAGCAAAAAAAAGAGTCCGGTTTTTTGGCGCTTGTATTTAAATCCCTGATAGATCCTTTTATTGGACAGCTTACGATCTTCCGTGTATTTTCCGGGACATTAAAGAGCGATAGTTCATTCTACAATGTTACAAGGAAATGCAAAGAGAGGATAGGCCAGCTTTTTATACTTCAAGGGAAAGAACAGAGAGCGGTTTCTGAGGTTTCAGTAGGCGACATAGCTGCAGTAGCAAAATTAAAAGAGACTCAGCTAGGCGACACTATCGGGGCAGATGGGGCTAAACTTATGTTTGATCCTATAATAATGCCGGAACCCGCGATATCGCTCTCAATAAAGCCAAAATCCCGTCATGATGAAGAAAAAATAATGACTGCACTTGCCAAGTTGACCAGTGAAGACCCTACTTTTCAATATTCAAGAAATCAGCAGACAAAGGAACTTATTATATCAGGCCTTGGTGATATGCATCTTACTGTTATGGTCAATAAGCTTAAAAATGACTTCCATGTAGATGTTGATTTAGGCATGCCTAAGGTAGCTTATAAAGAGACCATAAAGAAGGGCGTGCAGATACAGGGTAAATATAAGAAGCAGTCTGGCGGCAGAGGGCAATACGGAGATGTTTGGCTGGAGTTGGAGCCACTTCCAAAAGGAGAAGATTTTGAGTTTGTAAATAAGATTGTTGGTGGAGTTGTGCCAAGACAATATATACCTGCTGTTGAGAAGGGCGTAAGGCAGGCGATGAAGGAAGGTGCTCTCGCAGGATATCCTATGGTTGACATAAGGGTGACCATTTATGATGGGTCATATCATAATGTAGATTCTTCAGAAATGGCATTTAAGATAGCAGGTAGTATGGCGTTTAAACAAGGCGTGCAAAAAGCTGGTCCTGTTCTTCTGGAACCTGTTATGAATGTTGAGATCATAGTTCCTGAGGATGTGATGGGCTCCATAACAGGTGATATTAATTCACGCCGTGGTAGGATAATGGGCATGGAGCCTAAAGGCGCTAACCAGGTTGTAAAAGCGCAGATACCATTAGCAGAGATGCTTAAATACGCAACAGAATTGCGCTCCTTAACAGCCGGTAGGGGGGCATATCATATGGAATTTTCACATTATGAAGATACGCCTGCAAAGGCGGCTCAAGGCATAATAGCAAAGTATCAGGAATCAAAGGAACATGAGAAGGAAGAGTAATATCGTATTGCGTATCGCGTAACGCTAAATTATACGACGCATAATATATAACGAAACTCATAGAGCAAGGAGTTGCAAGTGTCAGGACATAATAAATGGGCAAGCATAAAGCATAAGAAAGCAGCTACAGATTCAAAGAGAGGAAAGGTATTTTCTAAGCTTGCAAAAGAGATGACAGCTTCGGCAAGACAGGGCGGCGGAGATCCCGGGTCTAATTCACGATTGCGCTTAGTAGTAAACAAGGCAAAGGCTGTTAATATGCCGGCAGATAATATTGATCGCGCTATTAAAAAGGGCACGGGTGAGCTTCCAGGGGTTACATACGAGGAGATAGCATACGAAGGCTACGGGCCTAAAGGTGTGGCTATTATCGCTGAATCGCTGACAGATAACAAAAATAGGACAAGCGCGGATATTAGGAATATATTCGCCAAGAAGGGCGGTAATATGGCAGGCTCAGGAAGCGTTAGTTGGATATTCACAAAGAAAGGCTTTATCCTGGTTGCTTTGAATGATATTGATGAAGATACTGTGATGTCTGTTGCTCTTGATGCCGGCGCTGAGGATATGAAAACAGAAGATGGCATGTATGAGATTACAACCTCTATCTCTGATTTTGAAAAAGTTAAAGATGCTTTAGAGAAGTCAAGCATAGCTATTGAATCAGCGGAGATTACCATGATACCGGCTAGCACAATAAAGCTTGAAGGCGCTGACGCTAAACAGGTTTTAAGTCTTGTTGAGATGTTAGAAGATCATGATGATGTCCAGAATGTTTATGCGAATTTTGATATACCTGATGAATTAATAGAAGAGGAATGATTCGGTTTTTGGTTTCAGGTTATCGGTTATCGCCGAAAATCTAACACCAAAAACCGATAACCTGAAATATGAAGATTCTAGGAATAGACCCAGGTTTAGATACAACAGGTTACGGGCTTATAGATGATAAGAAAGGTGTCGTATCTGTAATAGAGGCAGGTGTATTAAAAACATCTTGCAAGGATCCCCTTTCTGTAAGAATTAAGACTATCTATTATCAGCTTGTAGATATCATAGACGCCCATAAGCCGGATGTATGCATTATAGAGCAGCTATATTCTCATTATAAGCACCCTATGACAGCTATTCTTATGGGGCATGCAAGAGGTGTTATTCTTTTTTGCTGCAGTCAGGGCAATGTCGAAGTAGTCGAGTATCCTGCAAAGACGCCAAAACGTGCGATTACAGGAAATGGAAACGCGTCAAAATCACAAGTGCAGCGCGTAGTCAATAATATCCTAAATCTTAAAGACTCTGATAGGCCACTCGATGTTACTGATGCTCTCGCACTGTGCCTTACGTATGTTTATCACGCCAAGAACAAACACTTGGAGGCTGCTAATATATGATTAATGCTATACGGGGTAAGCTTATTAAAAAGAACCAGGCAAGCATTGCGATTGATGTGGGTGGGTTAATATACGAAGTGCTTATCCCGCTTACCGTATACAATGGACTGGAGTCTGCCTCGGTAGATAGCGAGATATTTCTATTCACATTTCATTATTACGCTACAGATCATTCAAGGAGCTTTCCGGTGCTTATAGGTTTTATAAATGAAGTGGAGAGAGAATTTTTCGAAAGATTCATTACTGTATCCGGGGTTGGGCCCAAGGCAGCGGTAAGAGCTATAAACAGGCCCATATCAGAGATAGCAAGAGCCATTGATCGAGGGGACCTTGTTTTTTTGAAATCTCTTCCTGGGATTGGCGAACAGCGGGCAAAAGAGATTATCGCAAAACTACAGAACAAGATAGGAAAATTTGCTCTTTTACAGGATAGTTTTGGAGATGACATGGATTCCGGTTCTAAGTTGGATATCAAGAACGAAGCACTGCAAGTACTTATACAGCTTCAATATAAGAAGCAGCAGGCAGAAGATATGATAGAGAAGGCTATACAGAGGAATCCTAAGATTTCCGCGAGTGAAGAACTCCTGAACGCAGTTTATAAGCAGAAAAGGATTCAGCCATGAGCAATGTTAAAAAAGAACAACATATAGCAAGGGAGAAGCTGATAACCGGCAGGGAGACGGACGAGGATCAGATACTAAGTATTTCACTGAGGCCAACAAAGATAAACGAATTTATTGGCCAGGCAGGACTAGTTGAAAATTTGTTGATATTTATTGAGGCCGCTAAGAGACGTAAAGAGCCTGCTGAACACATACTTTTTTCAGGTCCTCCGGGTCTGGGAAAGACAACTTTGGCTCACATTATGGCGCATGAGATGGGTACAAAAATAACAGCAACCTCCGGCCCTGCTATAGAAAGAGCAGGTGATCTTATCGGAATATTAACAAATCTCGAGGAAGGCGATATTCTCTTTATTGATGAGATTCATAGGATGTCAAAGGTTGTGGAAGAGTTCCTTTATCCTGCTATGGAAAATTTTCAGATAGATTTTGTAATAGATAAGGGGCCCTATGCCAAGACTATAAAATTTAACCTAAAGGCCTTTACATTGATAGGTGCTACTACGCGCTCAGGCTTGCTTACAGCGCCCATGCGTGGTAGGTTTGGCATATTTCATCACCTGGATTTTTACGAACCAGAAGACTTGCTAAAGATAATCATACGTTCCGCGGCACTTTTAGGCGTAAATATAACAAATTCAGCGGCGATGGAGATTGCGAAGTGTTCACGTGGTACGCCACGCGTTGCTAACAGATTGTTACGAAGGGTGCGCGATTACGCTGAGGTTAAGTTTGATGGCAATATTGAAGAGAGCATAGTGGACAAGGCCCTTAAGTCACAGGGCATAGATAACGCGGGGCTTGACATGGTTGATCGTAAGGTCTTAAGCGCTATAATAGATTATTACGATGGCGGCCCTGTAGGCATAGAATCTCTCGCAGCCTCTCTTAATGAGGAGCCAGATACTATAGTAGATGTAGTAGAGCCATTTTTGCTTAAGATAGGTTATTTGAAGCGCACACAAAGAGGGCGACAGGTAACTGAACTTGCTTATAAACACATGGATGGAAAAGATAGAAAGCAATTAGCTTAGTTGTACATTTTATGTTGTAAGTTTAAAGCATAGAGTGTATAACGTAGAACGTAGAACTAATATTATGAAAATACTTTTACATATTTGCTGCGCGCCCTGTGCGGTTTACAGCATTCAAAAGTTACGTGATAGCGGCAATGATGTTGAGGGGTTTTTTTATAATCCGAATATCCATCCTTTGTCTGAATACGAAAATAGAAAAAAATCATGTATAAAGTTATCTGAAGCTACAGGAGTGAAGGTATTTTTTTGTAATGATTATCAGTTTGAGGATTTTTTTAGAAAGATTACCTTCCATGAGAATGATCAAAGATGTAGCCTATGTTGGGCCCTACGCTTGAATAAGGCTGCTGAATACGCATCAAAGAATGGTTTCGATGGTTTTACAAGCACGCTCTTTATAAGTCCCTACCAGGATCATCAGGAGATGAAAGCGATCGCGCTAAAGGCGCAACAACAGCACTCAGTAGCATTTTTTTATGATGATTTCCGACCAGGGTTTCGTGAGTCGCACAGACTTTCTAAAGAGATGGGGCTTTATCATCAGAAATACTGTGGCTGCATTTACAGCGAGCGCGAAAGATCAAAAAAGACATATGGCAGGGAGCAGAGGGCAGAAGTCGAATGAGAGGAGTAAGAGAACCAATTTTTCATTATAGCCTCTCTTTGCTTTTGTGTTTGCTCGCCTTTTTTTTTGTATCTATCCCTTGCCTTATGGCAGAAATTATTAATGTCCCAGAAAAGATTAGGGTAGTAGTCGCGGATAGCGCAAGCGAGCTCAACCTCTCTATAAAAGGCCCGTATGAGATACGGATCTTTGAGACAGAAGAACTTCTGGATGAGGGCAGGACTTTTTATAATATAAAGATACGGCCCTGCGCTTATGGTATAGATTTTGGAAAGAAGAAGTTCAAGATATATGCCATACATATAATCTCTCAGAGACAACCAGCGATATATCTCGGCAAGAGGCTCTATAGAGGCAGCCTTCAGATCATAAAAACAGAAGATGGGCTTCTCCGTGCCATTAATATAATCAACTTAGAAGATTACCTTAAGGGCGTTCTCTTCCATGAAGTATCGCACCGCTGGCCGATGGAGGTTATAAAGGCACAGGCTATAGCGTCGAGGACATTCGCGCTTTATCAGGCAGAGCAGAATAATGATAAGCATTATTATCTCAAGTCAGATGTAAGCTCGCAGGTGTACGGAGGTGTGTACGCAGAAAAATACCGTACAAATAAAGCTGTAGAAGAGACTAGAGGAGAAGTACTTGTATATAATGGCCGGCTTTTGCCGGCTTTTTTTCACGCTACATGCGGCGGGCATACAGAATATGCCAAAAGGCTATGGGATGTTCAGGCAAAGCCCTTGAAAGGGGTGAGATGCATATATTGCAAAAATTCCCCTCATTTTGCTTGGGAGCTTGATCTTTCTCTTGCAGAAATTGAGAAGAAGCTCAATAATGCAGGGCACAAGATATCCGGAATAACCGCAATAGAGATAGAAGGAAGGGATCCGTCCGGAAGGATTACTCAGCTTATTTTAAAAGGACGTACACGGCGGATAAAAATAAGCGCAAAGGATTTTCGCCATATATTAGGTTCCAGGGTTATTAAGAGTACGAATTTTACTGTACGAATAATGGATAAGGATGTGCGCCTTGAAGGAAAGGGTTGGGGCCATGGTGTGGGCCTGTGCCAGTGGGGCGCGTTCTCAATGGCAAAAAAAGGAAAAAATGTTAAGCAGATATTGAACTTATATTATCCCGGCGCAGAGATAGTAAAGTTATCAGATAGCTACAAGGATTAGTTTATGATGAGGCTTTCAGATTTTGATTATGATCTTCCAAATGAGTTAATAGCGCAGTTTCCTGTTAAGGAGAGAGATGGTTCAAAGCTGCTGTTTCTTGATAAGGAGGACTCTTCGTGTAAACATTATAAATTTAGTAATCTTCCGCAGCTTCTTAATAGAGGAGATCTTCTCGTTTTAAATGATACGAGGGTTGTAAATGCCAGACTTATGGGTAAGAGGGCCAGACTTGATGGCAAAATAGAAATTCTTATTATTGATAAACTCGAAAATGATACTTATTCATGTTTAGTACGTCCTGCGCGTAAATTTAAAGATGGCACGAGGCTGATATTCG
Organism: uncultured Planctomycetia bacterium; assembly: GCA_964506565.1. Taxonomy (GTDB): domain Bacteria; phylum Omnitrophota; class Gorgyraeia; order JABMRG01; family JABMRG01; genus JAUVHV01. Next base: position 41,723 of record CAZDLP010000002.1, on the reverse strand, counting down.
GCGGTGGAGAACTAGAGGCGGAGGTAGTAGGCGCAGAAGGAGATTTTAAGCGTATACGTTTTTATTCTGAGGATGATGTTCTAACTGCTATAGAGAAGGCAGGTCAGGTGCCTCTTCCCCCATACATCAAGAGAGCACCTGAAAAAGAGGATGAGGACAGGTATCAGACAGTATATTCAAGTAAGAAAGGTGCTGTCGCTGCTCCAACAGCAGGATTGCATTTTACAAGGGCCTTATTATCTGAGATTGCTAAAAGGGGTATTGAGATAGCCTATATAACCTTGCATGTAGGTTATGCCACATTTAAGCCTGTAACAGAGGATGATATATCGAATCATAAGATGCACAGGGAGTATTTTGAGATAACCGAAGAATCGGCCCTTAGAATTAATAGCGCTAGGGCAGACAATAGAAGGATAGTAGCCGTAGGAACAACCTGTTGCCGCGCCCTGGAATCCGCAGCAGTTATACAGGAGACAACATGCAGTGTGCGTGCTATTAAAGAATGGACAGATCTATTTATTCGTCCCGGGTATAGCTTTAAGATAGTTGATGGCATGATTACAAATTTTCATTTTCCCCGCACAACATTGCTTATGCTTGTCTCTGCTCTTTGTGGCAGAGATAATCTTATTAAAGCATATCACGAGGCTGTTGAGAAAAAATATCGTTTTTACAGTTATGGTGATGCCATGCTGATACTTTGATAGCACAAGAATTAAGAATTAAGGATTGAGAATCTTATGTATAAACTCATACATAAAGACAAAGATTCAAGGGCACGGCTTGGAAAGTTTTCTACTTCTCACGGAGAAGTCGATACTCCAAATTTTATGCCTGTCGGTACTTTGGCAACTGTTAAGACGCTTGTCCCTGAGGAGATAGCAGACTCAGGAACGCAGATGATCCTTTCCAATGCATATCACCTCTTTTTAAGGCCCGGCGCAGATGTAATAAAGAACGCGGGAGGCCTGCACAAATTTATGGGATGGAGAGGGCCCATCTTAACAGATAGCGGAGGTTTCCAGGTATTCTCATTGGCTCAGCTTCGTAAGGTAAGAAACGATGGCGTAGAGTTTCAGTCTCATATAGACGGTTCCCGCCATTTTATCACTCCGGAATCTATTGTAGCGTTTCAGGGGGTATTAGGCAGTGATATTATGATGGTATTGGATGAGTGCATACCATATCCATCGCAGCGTGATTATGTAGAGCGGTCTCTTGATCTGACTACAGATTGGGCTTTTCGCAGTAAGAAGGCATTTGTTGATGGGCTATATTCTGATAATCAGCAGCTGTTCGGTATAGTTCAGGGTGGTATGTATCCAGATCTGCGTAAAGAGGCTGTAAAGAGGCTTATTGATATAGGTTTCGATGGATATGCATTGGGCGGCTTAAGCGTAGGAGAACCGCGTGAGCTCATGTATGAGATAGTGGAATCCACCGCCCCTATGTTGCCACGGGATAGCGTGCGCTATCTTATGGGCGTAGGTACTGTTGTTGATATGTTTGAGTCTATAGAGAGGGGAATAGATATATTTGACTGCGTAGTTCCTACTAGAAATGGAAGAAATGGAGCTGCTTTTACTTCGGCAGGCAAGATACAGATAAAGAACGCTAAACACAAAATAGATAATATGTCCATAGATACGGAGTGCCAATGTCCGTGCTGTCAAAGTTATTCTCGCTCATATATACACCATCTTTTTAAGGTAAATGAAATATTGGGATTGAGACTATTGTCGTTGCATAATATAACATTTTATGCTAAACTAATGCAAAATATTCGTCAGGCAATAAAAGAGGACAGGTTCCTGGAATTTAAGAAAGAATTTTTAGGAAATTACAATACTTAACATAACACAAATTCGGTGAGTGCAGTATACAATCCGATAAAAAAATGGAGGCTTAAAATATGTTTTTATCAATAGCGTATGCGATGGGCCAGGTACCACAACAGTCGGGGGCAGCGGCGCCAAATCCTTTGATAAGCTTAATGCCGCTTATACTAATGTTTGTTATATTCTATTTTCTACTTATCAGGCCGCAGCAGAAAAAGCAGAAAGATCACAAGGCGATGTTGTCTGAGCTGAAGAAGAATGACCAGGTAATTACCTCTGGCGGTATTCACGGCACCATTGTGAATATAAAGGATAACACATATGTGATTAGAGTGGATGAGAATGTCAAGATAGAGATATCAAAGACAGCAGTATCCGGGGTAGTAAAGAAAACAGAGAAGACATCAAGCAATTAACGATATAAAAGGAGTTTTGTTAAATGCAGAAGAATCTGAAGTGGAAGACTATATTGATTCTTGTTGTAATAGGTCTTTCGATATGGAGCCTTTGGCCGCCGCTTAGTGTGAAGGATAAAGAAGGCAATATCATAAGAGAGGGAAGGATAAATCTTGGCCTTGATTTGCAGGGCGGTATGCACCTCGTTCTTAAGGTTGACACATCAAAACTTACAGAAGAGGAAGCAGAAGACGCTCCGGATAGAGCCCTGGAGATTATAAGGAACAGGGTGGACCAGTTCGGAGTAAAGGAAGTCTCTATACAGCGCCAGGGAACGGATGAGATGGTGATTCAGCTACCGGGCGTTACTGATAGAGATAGAGCATTAGAGCTTATCGGAAGGACAGCGCTTTTAGAATTTAGGCTCGTATCTTCTGACCCCGAGAAACTAAAAAAAGCTTTAGCAGGAGAGATTGAAGGCGGATATGAGCTCCTGGAAGGCGAGAATGGTGAAAAAATTCTTCTGGAAAAGAACGTGGAAATTACCGGAGCAGATCTAACGAACGCTTTTGTGAAATTTGACCAATCTTCATTTAATCAGCCGACAGTATCTATTGCGTTTAATAAAGAAGGGGCTAAGAAATTTGCCAGAATAACCGGTAACAACGTTGGCACACGCTTGGCAATAGTTCTTGATGGTAACGTAAAATCCGCACCTGTTATAAAAGAGAGAATTCCGAGCGGGGAAGGTGTGATCCAGGGCAGGTTTAGTCCTGAAGAGGCAAATGATCTCTCTATTATATTGCGCGCAGGTGCTCTTCCCGCACCTGTTGTAATAGAAGAGGAGAGGACAGTCGGGCCTCTTTTGGGCCTGGACTCAATTCGATCAGGAATAAAGGCGATAGTAATAGGAGCTTTTTTTGTATGTGTTTTTATGGCAGTATATTACCTTTTAGCGGGCATTGTTTCTGTTTTTGCGCTTGTATTAAATTTTCTTATTATTCTTGGCGTTATGGGGTATTTCCATTTTACCCTCACGTTGCCAGGTATAGCAGGACTTATATTGACTTTAGGCATGGCAGTAGATGCCAATGTTCTTATATATGAAAGAGTTAAAGAAGAGCTGCGCACAGGCAAGACAATACGTAGCGCGATATCTACAGGTTACAGCAAGGCATTGAGCGCGATTATAGATTCTAACCTTACAACGCTTATCGCTGCGATACTTTTATTCCAGTTCGGTACCGGCGCCATAAGGGGCTTCGCGATGACTCTTACAATAGGTATATTCGCAAGTCTTTTTACGGCTCTTGTTGTAACACGCACCATATTTCAGCTATTTGCGCTTTCACCGAATTTTAAGACCCTAAAGATGCTTAATTGGATACATGATACAAAGATAGATTTTATTGGAAAGAGAAAAATCTGTTATGGTATCTCACTCGTTATCGTCATAATCGGACTATCGATATTTGGTTCACGTGGTGAAAGAAATTTTGGCGTGGATTTTACCGGTGGAACACTGCAGCAGATACAATTTAGGAATCCTATAGATATAGCAAAGGTAAGGTCCGTGGTCAGCGAATTAGGCCTTAAGGGTGCGTCTATACAAGAGATCACAGGAGGTCGTGAGGTGCTAATACGCACATCAGAAGATGTTGATGTGCAGCTTAACAACGCCTTAAAAAGTTCAATAACGGATAATAGTTTTGAGCTCATGCGTGTTGAACGAGTAGGCCCTTCTGTAGGAAAGCTATTAAGAAAGAATGCCATACGTGCTTTGATCTTCGGACTTTTAGGTATCTTGGTATATATCGGTTTTAGGTTTAAGCATTGGGAATATGGTTTTGCTGGTGTAGTCGCGCTTTTTCACGATGTTCTAATTGTAATCGTGGCGATGGCTATAGCCGGAAGAGAGTTTGATCTGACTGCTGTCGCGGCAATATTAACTGTAGCAGGTTATTCGATCAACGATACAGTAGTTATTTTTGACAGGATACGAGAGAACATGCGTCTCCTGCGTAAGATAAAATTTACAGATCTTATAAACTTAAGTATAAATCAGACCCTTGGCAGAACCGTATTTACGACTCTAACAACGCTTTTTACTGCTGTCGCATTATTTGTATGGGGTGGAGTAGTGCTTAATAATTTTGCGTTTTGCCTTATAGTAGGTTTTATTTCAGGTATATATTCAACGATTTTTATAGCAAGCCCTCTTATCTTGCTATGGCAAAAAAGAAGATAAGCCATTCAGGCCTTGATGTTCCAAGCGGCTATAAGAGTATATAGAACTTGCTAGGGGCCTCTCAAGTCGAGTCCCGTAGCTGTCATAAATAACTTTTAATGACAAAGTGCCTTTGTCCTAGGTGTTTAATTATATCGATGTCATTGTGGTTCCTGTCCCCAGGTTTTTATAGAAATGGCTTCCTTTTTACTCTTATGAATATATGTTTTTAGAAAAGTCTTTTTGTTTTTTCTTCTGTATAAAATAATAATGCTTTGAGGTCAAAATTATGCAGATACATTTTAAAAAAATTCGTACTGTTTTAATCCTTGTCCTGCTACTTAATTGGATCGTAGCAGCCGCGAAGATTTTGTACGGAATTATTACGCAATCTAGCGCTATGAGCGCGGATGGATTTCACTCCTTTTCCGATGGAGCCTCTAATATTATAGGGCTTATAGCGATTACTGTCGCGTCTCAGCCCAGAGATAGCGATCACCCTTATGGCCATAAGAAGTATGAGACTTTTGCGGCAATAGTGATAGCCATACTTCTTTTTATAATCTCGTTTAATCTTATAAGAGGCGGTGTCATAAGATTCCTTCACCCTGTTCTGCCTGAAGTTACACTGATTAGCTTTATTGTTATGATAGCTACCTTGGCTGTAAATTGTATCGTCTATATTTACGAGAAAGGTGAGTCAAAGGTATTGAGGAGTGATATACTCTCTGCGGACGCGGAGCACACAAGAAGTGATATGCTTATATCCATATCCGTTATAGCCGCTCTCATTGCCGTTAAGAGCGGGTTTCCTGTTATAGATCCAATAGTTTCAGTCTTTATAGCTTTGCTTATCGCTTACAGTGGCTTTGAGATATTAAAGAGGTCTTCTGATGTTCTATGTGATCGTATGGTGATTCCAGCCAGCGCGATAGAGAGAGTCGTCCTGTCGGTTGAAGGGGTAAGGGGTTGTCACGATATAAGGACCCGTGGCAGACAGGATGATATTAACATAGATCTCCATATTATGGTTGATACTGATATGACAATAGGCAAGGCGCATAGCTTAAACCATATAATCCAAGATATTATAAAACATAAGATAGAAGGCGTTACAGACATATCAATACATATTGAACCCTTTAAAGAGCGGATAAGATGAGAAAAATTTGGCAGATAAGAGAGCAAGATTTGATTTCTCAAGATCGACTTATGAAAGCGATCTCCATATCTCCTATTATTGCCCAGCTTCTTGTAAATCGTAATATAAAAATAGTTAAGGATGCGGAGTTTTTCTTAAATCCGAGTTTGTTAAATCTTCACGATCCCTTCTTGATGAAATCTATGGCGCAGGCAGTCGCGAGAATAAAGAGAGCAATAAGCGGCAAGGAGAAGATTCTCATTTATGGTGATTATGATGTTGATGGCATATCAGCTACAGCGTTACTATCCACTGTTCTAAAGAGATTAAAGGCAGATGTAGATACTTTTATACCAAGCCGACTTGAGGATGGCTATGGTTTAAGCGCGCAAAATATAAGTTCTATCCATAAAAGGGGAATAGAGCTCATTATTACAGTTGATTGTGGCATTACCGCTATCGTTGAGGTGGATATCCTTAATTCTCTTGGCATAGATATTATTATTACAGATCATCATACCCCGGGGGATAAGCTTCCGGATACAGATATTATATTAAACCCCTTGCAGGAAGGGTGTTCTTATCCTGACAAAAATTTAGCAGGGGTTGGCGTCGCGTTTAAGCTTGCCTCCGGTCTATTGGGTAAGGATGATAACTGGTTATATGAGCAGCTTGATCTGGTATCATTAGGAACTGTAGCAGACGTAGTGCCTCTTATCGGTGAAAACAGGATACTTGTAAAAAATGGCTTAAGCGAGCTTACTCATACTAAGAAAGAGGGCTTAAGAGCGCTTATAGAAGAGTCTTATTTAAAAGGCAAGGAGATTACATCTTATCATGTTGGTTACATTCTAGCGCCGCGTATAAATGCCGCTGGAAGGCTCGGTAAGCCCGAGGTCTCTTTGGAGCTTTTGCTTACAGATAATCCTAAGCAGGCAAGCGAGCTCGCGAAGATGCTTACCAAGGAGAATAGAAGCCGCCAGAAAATGGAGGACGTTGTCTTGCGTCAGGCTATGGCAAGGATAGAGACGGAGGTGGACTTCACTCGACAGAGAGTCATTGTGCTTGAGGGTGAAAACTGGCATAAAGGTATTATAGGTATTGTCGCTTCACGTATAGTCGACAGATTTTATAGGCCTACTGTTATGATATCTATGGATGGCGATGAAGGCAGAGGCTCTTGTCGCTCTATAAGGAATTTCAATCTTGTTAATGCCCTTAGTGAATGCTCAGATTTTTTGAAAAGATACGGCGGGCATAAAAATGCGGCAGGGTTAACCATAGATAAGATGAGTTTGAATGGTTTTAAGGAGAAGATAAATCTTATTGCTAATGAGAGGATATCGGATGAGAATCTTATCCCAAGTATTAAAATAGATACAGAGATACCCATATCATCTCTTAGCAAAGATTTGCTTGAGGATCTTGATAGCCTTGGACCATTTGGGTTTGGTAATCCACGACCTGTGTTCTCATCACAAAATCTCAGTATAAGAAATGTGCCGCAAGTATTAAGACGTTCTACTCTAAAGATGTGGGTTACAGATGGAAATATAACGGCAGAGGCCATTGGTTTCAATATGGCAGATTCTTTGCCAAGTGACCCCTTAAAGCAGAGAATAGATCTTGCTTATTCCTGCGATTTAAATACCTACAAAGGTATCACATCAATAAAGCTTCAGATAAAAGATATGCGTGTAAATTTACCTTCTGCCTGTAAAACAGCTGTCTCAACCTCCGCTTAATCCAAAACCCCTTAGCCTCAAATAGTTTTTAAAATATTCTTCCCTTGCTTAGGATAATTTTGCAGGATCGTTCGCAATCCCTAGCGTGGATTGCTCACTCTGTTTTTCTGCTCATTCATATAGTTTGCAAAATACGGAAAAACCCTGCCATTTGCAGAAAAAAAGTCCCGCTCAAATTGCCCTAAAGCAAGGGAATGTTTTATTTGTGAAAATGGTTTTGCTGCAATTGGTGCAGGGCCATTTTTGCGCAAATCACCTGAGTATAGGGATATTAGGTGAAAATAATCCTGAGGGGGCGATTTAGGGAAAGAAAGTCTTTGACAAAAAAGCCTATATAATATATTATACTTATACTACGATAAGTGCTTAATACCCGTTATTATCTGCATCAATATCTCTTAAAGGATGTCCATGTTACAGATTGATATGATAATTCATACGCTTACTTTTAAATATGCTCTGGCAGTAGGAGTTTTTATCCTGCTGGTTTTGATAGGCTTTTTTATCAGAGGCATGTTGTTAAGCCTGCTTGATAGAGTTGTTAAAAAGACAGCTATGCGTTTAGACGATATCGTATTAGAAACGGTTAAGGGGCCTTCTTTTATCTGGATTCTTATACCTGCGGTATATTTTTCCTTACAGATACTCCCTGATTTTTCAGAACACTGGTCCCTGGTAGTAGATAGAATATTCTTAAGCTTGATAATAATATCTATCACATGGACCCTTGCAACCGGGATATCGAAATTATTAGCTGAGTATGCGTCCAAGGTAGCTCCAAATTTGCCTGTCACTAGCCTGACACAGAATTTTATAAAACTTATTATCATTGTTATAGGGTGTATGATACTTCTAGATTCCCTGGGCGTAAAAATAACAACGCTGATAACGGCTTTAGGGATAGGAAGCTTGGCAGTGGCATTGGCATTACAGGATACGCTCTCGAATCTTTTTGCCGGTATTCATATACTTGTCGATAGGCCTGTTCAGATTGGGCAGTTTGTCAAACTCGACTCAGGTGAAAAGGGCTATGTTACTGAGATTGGATGGCGCTCTGTAAAGATACGGATGCTTCCGAATAATACAGTTGTTATACCCAATTCTAAGCTGGTTAACAGTGTCCTCAGTAATTATTACTATCCTGAAAAAGAGCTAGCCGTACTTGTCCAGGTAGGCGTTCATTATAAGAGCGACCTTGAGCATGTTGAAAGGGTCACAATCGAGGCAGGTAAAGAGGTTATGAAGACCGTAACCGGCGGAGTCCCTGAGTTCAAGCCTTTTATAAGGTATCACACCTTTAATGATTTTAGTATAGATTTCACAGTTATACTCAGGGCAAAGGAGTTTGTTGATAGCTATATGATTAAGCATGAGTTCATAAAAGCACTACACAAGAGATACAATGCAGAAGGTATTGAGATACCTTTCCCGATAAGAACAATACAGCAGGAGCAAAAATGATATATACAAAAAAGAATCTGCAGGATACAGTAAAAGAGATACTTGGCGATAGGATGCTTGTGATCGTTTCTAACCGTGAACCTTATATTCATACTATGCGCGAAGGTAAGACTTACTGTAGTCGCCCAACAGGTGGTGCTGTTACGGCGCTTGACCCTGTTATGCGTGCCTGCGGAGGAGTATGGGTTGCTTATGGTTCAGGAAAAGCCGACAAGAAGACCGTAGACAGTAAAAACCATGTAAAGGTTCCGCCTAATGATCCTTCATATACATTGAGAAGGATATGGTTGAGCAAGGAAGAGGAAGCGGGTTATTATTATGGTTTTTCGAACAAAGGTTTATGGCCTTTATGCCACATAGCTTACACAAGGCCGGAATTTAATGAAGATGAGTGGCAGGCTTACTATAATGTAAATAAAAAGTTTGTTGACGCGGTACTTGAGGAAGTAGGTCATAAAAAAGCGTTTGTCTGGGTACAGGATTATCATCTGATGCTTGTACCTCAGATGCTTAAGGAGAAGAGGCCCGATCTTATAGTATCCCATTTTTGGCATATACCCTGGCCAAACTCAGAGGTTTTCAGGATCTGCCCTAAACAGAAGAGACTTATCGAGGGCCTTCTTTCGAATGATCTTTTAGGTTTTCATATACGTTACCATTGCGAGAATTTTTTTGATACAGTAGAGAAAACCCTTGAGGCGCGGATAGACAGGGAAAGATATTCTATTATTTACAATGGCCATGAGACACTTGTTAGGGCGTTCCCGATAAGCGTTGATTATAGCGCTATTGAAAAGAAATCCAATACGCCGGAGATGAAGAAGTCTGTAAAGCCTCTGGTTGAGGAATATAATCTTTATGATATCGATTATGTTATGTTTGGCTTGGATAGAATTGATTACACAAAAGGCATAATAGAGCGCATAAGGGCCTTGGATAGATTTCTTGAGAAATATCCGAAGTACAAGGGAAAGGTTGTTCTGATACAGATAGGTGATTTAAGCAGGATACATCTTCAGGTGTATAAAGATTTAAACGATGAGATAAACGCTGTAGTCGAAGAGGTTAATTGGAAGCATTCGACCGAGAACTGGGCGCCTATCATAATGGTGAGGCGCCATCTTGTCTTTGACGAGATACTCGCTTTTTATAAAATGGCTAATGTTTGCGTGGTAAGTTCTCTGCATGATGGTATGAATATTGTTGCAAAGGAGTATGTATCAGCAAGGACAGATGGAGACGGGGTCCTTTTGTTGAGCCAGTTTACCGGAGCGGCGCGGGAATTATCAGAGGCTATATTTTTTAACCCTTTTGATATAGAAGAGTTCGCTGAAAAGATAAGGCAGGCGATAGAGATGCCGCTTAAGGAGCGTAAGCAAAGAATGTTAGCGCTGCGCGAAGTAGTAGCAGAAAAAAATATATATAAATGGGCGGGTGATATTATCTCAGAATTTGGTAAGATACATAACGGTTCGGAGATAAAAAGAGCCTGATCGAGAATAGATTGAAATCTCTTTTTTTAAATTTAAAACATATAGTTTCAAGCCTTCCCAAAACAGGACGCATATTCCTTTTCTTAGATTATGATGGTACACTAAGCCCTATTGTAAGGAATCCTAACAAGGCGATTCTTCCTTCAAAAACACGTCAAATCTTAAGTAAACTCGTTAATAATAAACGTGTAGTAGTATCCGTTGTCAGTGGGCGCATGTTAAGCCAGGTTAAGGCCTTAGTTGGGCTAAAAGGTATTTATTACGCGGGCTGTCACGGCCTTGAGATAGACAGGGTCGGTAAAAGCTATCTCTTGCCACACCTCGCAAAGATAAAAGAGCAGGTTAGCGATATTATAAGAAAATTAGAAATAGAGTTAAAATCTATAGCCGGTTGGGAGATAGAGGATAAAGGTATAATTTTTGCGCTGCATTATAGAAGGGTAAAAAATCACGATATTGAGAAACTTAAATACGCATTTTATAGTATTGTAAGGGGCTATCTATCTGAAGGTGATATAGTGACAGCAAGAGGAAAAAAGGTGTTCGAGGTGAGGCCCGCGTTAAATTGGGATAAAGGAAGATACTGCTTGTATCTTATGAATAAGCTTAAAGGTAAGAGGGAAAAGATAGTCCCTGTTTATATAGGTGACGATGTGACAGATGAGACAGCTTTTAAGGTATTAAAGGAAAAAGGCATTACAGTTTTTGTAAAAGGAGAAAGAAAAACCTCGCTTGCGGAGTATTATCTTTCTTCCACAAACGAGGTTGTAAAATTTCTAGGTCAATTAAACAAACTGCTTTAGATAGCTTTCTTGGCTTTACCATTTTTAATGCATTCAACGCAAACAACAATAGTTTTTTTGCTTTTTCCAACAATGGCTTTTATCTTTTGCAGATTAGGCAGGAAACGACGTTTGTTGGTACGAACAATCTTTTGGCCTACTCCGCCTTTACTCTTTGCCATGCCGCGACGGGTTACAGTTCTTCCCGCTACCGGTCCTTTACCGCATATTGCACATTTCCTTGACATTTTTGATTAACCTCCTTGAGAATTATCTTAAATATGTGATATGATACCACAGTCTCAGAATATGTGCAAGTGAAATTCATAATGTGATGTTAAGAAGAAAGATTCTGACTATGCTAGTAGATACAGCAGAAACATCAGCGCAGTATATAAAAGGCGTAGGTCCCGATAGGTTGAAACTTCTAAAACGCTTAGGCATCTCTACGGTAAAAGATGCCCTTAGATATTTTCCGATGCGCTATGAGGATCGAAGTAATATAAAGCCCATTTCGCAGCTTAAGCCTGACTTGTTCCAGACAACCAAGGGTAAAGTCGTCTCATCAAGTATATTCAGGGCCAGGAGTGGCATGAGAATATTTCAGCTTGTTGTTTCAGATGGCACTGCCAAGCTCTATTGCCTATGGTTTAGACAGCCGTATATGAAAAATTATTTTAAAGAGAATGACACAATAATACTATACGGTAAGATTCAAAAGACCACAAAGCTTCAGGTTATTCACCCCGAATACGAGATTTTAAGAGGTGACCCGGAGCAGGAGGACGTAGTACATACCGGAAGAATTGTCCCCATATATCCCTTGGTATCAGGGGTTAATCAGCGAAGTTTAAGGCGTATAATAAAGAATTGTATAGAGCAGCATGCTTCTTATACTGATGAAATATTACCCGCGGATATAAGAGATAAGCACAAATTGCTGGATATCTGTCAAGCGATAAGGAATGTGCATTTTCCTGAAGATGTGAAAAAAAGAGATGAGGCAAGAAGAAGAATCGTATTCGATGAATTTTTCTTATTGCAGCTCGTCCTTGCTATAAAGAAATATAAGCTTAAAAATATGCCTGATGGCAAAGCCCATATGGTCGACCAGGAAAAGGATGAAGAATTTTTAAAGGCTTTACCCTTTGAGCCAACGGATGCTCAAAAGAGGGTAATAGAAGATATTAAGTCGGACATGAGAAGTCCGAGGCCTATGCACCGATTGATACAGGGGGAGGTAGGAAGCGGGAAGACTCTTATCTCAGCCTACGGGTTTTTTCTTACGGTAACAAACAATCATCAGGGCGCTATTATGGTGCCGACAGAGATATTGGCAAGGCAACATTATCTGGTCTTTTGTGGCCTTTTTGCCAAGCTTGGCATAAGAGTAGCCCTCCTTATAAACAGTATGAAAAAAAGTGAAAAGGAACAAGTGCTTGAAGCTATGGCTTCAGGCTCGGCTGATATAGTAGTTGGCACGCATACGCTTATTCAAAAAAGTATTGAGTTTAAAGATCTGGGCCTTCTGGTCATTGACGAACAGCATAAATTTGGCGTTGAGCAAAGGGGCGCCCTTAGAACAAGAGCAGACAACTATGATGTGTTGGTGATGACAGCAACCCCGATACCACGTACAATGGCAATGACGCTTTATGGGGATATGGACATGTCAATAATTGATGAACTTCCACAAGGAAAAAGAGATGTTAAGACTATGTGGGTCGATAGGTCGCGCATAAATGAGGTATATGATTTTATCAAGGCCCAACTTAGAGAAAAGAGACAGGCATATATAGTTTATCCAGTGATAGATGAATCTGCGGCTCTTAAGTCAGAGGGTGCTGCAAATATGTATAAAAAATTACAGAGTGATATATTCCGGGATTTTAAAGTGGGTTTAATCCACGGCAGACTTGATGACAATGAGAAACAAGAGATTATGATAGATTTCAAGAAAGGGGATGTTAGTCTGTTGATAGCGACTACTATTGTAGAGGTAGGTATAGATGTATCCAGCGCTTCTGTTATGGTAATAGAAAACGCGGAGCGTTTTGGCTTAAGTCAGTTGCATCAGCTAAGAGGCAGGATAGGCAGGAGAAAAGGTCCAGCATATTGCATACTCGTATCAGATGCGCAAACAGAAGAAGCGAGGCAGAGGCTTGAAGCTATAGCGAATACAGAAGATGGTTTTAAGATCGCTCAGGAAGACTTAAATATAAGAGGTCCTGGAGAGCTTTTCGGTAAAAGGCAACATGGTTTGCCGGAGCTTGTTCTTGGAGACCTGATATCTGATGTAGATATTTTAGAAGAGGCACGCAAGGAGGCTTTTGGTATCGTGTCAAGGCATCCTGATCTTTCTTTGCCTTCTTACGCAGGCCTTAAAAGAGAGTTAACTGAAAGTTTCAAAGATAGGTTTCATCTTGGGCTTATTGGTTGATACTAGGTACTGGATACTGGATGCTCGATGCTCGATGCTTGATGCTAGATAAAAGGTAGAGGAAAAGGTAAAGGGGCAAGATGAGAGTAATTTCCGGAATATATAGAGGCAGAAAGTTATTCATGCCTAAAGGCATAAGGCCTACAAAGGATAATGTAAAAGAATCGCTTTTTAATGTGTTAAGATCTGATATTAAAGGTGCGCGCGTGCTTGATCTTTTTTCGGGAAGCGGGGCCTTAGGTATTGAGGCCTTAAGCAGGGGCGCGCAGGAAACAGTTTTTGTTGATAATAGCAAGGTATGTACGGATATTATCGATAGAAGCATTACAAAGATAGTCTCTTGTGATGAGGATGCGAGCATTAGGATAATTAATATGGATGTCTGTGCAGCTATTAAACTAATGCATAAAGAAGACAAGAAATTCGATATTGTGATTCTGGATCCACCATACAATAAGCTCTCTCGTTCTCCTGATAGAGACGCAATTTATGGCCCATACAATAGGAATCGCATAAGAAAGTGCTTGATGTATATTACTGTATATGATATACTTCCTCATTCAGGTTTAGTCGTGGTGGAACATTTTAAAAAAGAGAGTCTGCCTGTCGAAACAGAACACCTCAGATTGTTGCGCCAGCTTAAATACGGTGATACTATAATAAGTATATATAATAGGAGTAAGAATGACTAAGATAGCTATATATCCTGGAAGTTTTGATCCGATTACTTATGGCCACATAGACCTCATAAAAAGAGCGGCAAAGATATTCAAAAAAGTGGTAGTAGCGGTTGCTGATAACAGTTCCAAGGATAGCCTTTTTACTGTTAAAGAGCGTGTTGCGCTTATTGAGCAGGTGACAGCAGATTTGGGCAATATTGAGGTTGACAGCTTTAAAGGCCTTTCAATAGATTATGTCCGAAGCAAAGGCTCTTATGTTATTATCCGAGGCGTCAGGATGATATCAGATTTTGAATATGAGTTTCAGATGGCCCTTACAAATAGGCGCCTTAGCAAGAGCGTGGAAACAATATTCCTGATGCCCAATGAATCTTATTCATATATTTCATCAAAACTTATCAAGGAAGCGGCCTCTCTAGGCGCGGATATAAGCTGTTTTGTGCCCAAGGTTGTTGTTTCGGCGATTCAGAAAAAACTGTTAAAGAAAAAAAAGAGGATGAGATGCTGAAAGTAATATCAGGGCTAAGAGAGAGAGCAAAAAATAAAAGGCGCAAGATAGTTCTTCCGGAAGGTGAAGATATAAGGACAATTAAGGCCTCAGATTATATTAATCGCGAAAAGCTGGCAGATCTTATCTTGTTGGGTAATAAGGATAAGATAGACGCTATCTGCAAGGAGAAGAACCTGGATTTAAGCGGCGTAGAGATTATCGATCCTGTTTCTTCAGATGAGCTTGACGATCTTTCGCGTAAACTATATCAGATACGCAAACACAAGGGGATGACAGAAGAGGATGCGAGAAAGCTTTTCATAGAAAAGCCCGTCTATTATGGCGCGATGCTCGTAAGAGAGAAGCAGGCGGATGGTTTTGTAGCAGGAGCGATACATACAACAAGAGATGTCGCAAGGGCGGCGCTTTGGTGTATCGGGATATCACCAGAGATAAGGACTATGTCAAGCTCCTTTATAATGGTTCTTCAAGATGAATCTTTTGGTGAGGGCGGCGTTATTATATTCGCGGACTGCGGTATCGTACCGGAACCATCTCCAAGGCAACTTGCGAATATAGCAATGTCCGCAAGCAGGCTTATGAAGAATATATTCGCCGCAGTACCAAAAGTCGCGGTTTTAAGTTTCTCGACAAAAGGTAGCGGTAAGACAGAAAAGACAGAAAAGCTGGTGCGCGCGGTTGAGATAGCCAAAGAAAAATACCCGGATCTTTTAATCGATGGCGAACTTCAAGCAGATGCCGCGCTTGTGCCCGGAGTAGCGCAGAGAAAGGCTCCACAGAGTTCTATCGGCGGACAAGCTAATGTATTGATATTTCCGAATCTTGAATCAGGTAATATAGCTTATAAGCTTACCGAGCGCCTTGCAAAGGCACGTGCTTTAGGCCCATTATTACACGGAGTAGCAGCTCCTTGTAGTGACCTGTCCAGGGGGTGTTCCACGGAAGATATTATAGATATAGTGTGCGTGACATCTATGCGTTGCGCGCATAGCCACAATTCTAAGTAAAAAAAGTAAAACCTATAAGATAGCGTTAATACATGAAGATACTTGTAATAAATAGCGGTTCATCAAGCATAAAATATCAATTTTTCAATACTAAACAATCAGAACCTTTATGCAAGGGCATAGTTGAGTGCATAGGTTCGAAAAAAAGCAGCTTAAATCATTGCAGTTACGGCAAGAAGCCTTTTGTTTCGACAGCAGACCTTGCTGATCATCATCAGGCGATAAGGCATATATTCGATATATTAACTTGCCCTGATCAAGGGGTGATAGACTCCTACAAAGATATCTCAGCTATAGGCCACCGCATTGTACATGGCGCGGAATTATTTTCACAGCCCGCAATCATTAATGAAAAAGTAATAAAGGCGATAGAAAAATTTAATGATCTGGCGCCGTTGCATAATCCCCCCGCGCTTTCAGGTATCCGAGCCTGCAGAAGATTCGCAAAAGGCATTCCTCAGGTAGCGGTATTTGATACAGCGTTTCATCAGACAATACCTGCGTATGCGTATGTTTATGGTATTCCATACGAATTCTATAGCAGGTACAAGATAAGACGTTACGGTTTTCACGGTACAAGTCATAAGTTTGTATCGGAACAGGCAGCCAGGATAATGAAGAAGCCATGCTCAAGGCTTAAGCTGGTTACTTGTCATCTTGGAAATGGTTGCAGTATAACAGCGGTTAATAATGGGAAATCAGTAGACACAAGTATGGGGCTTACGCCTCTTGAAGGCCTTTTGATGGGTACTAGGTGCGGTGACATAGACCCTGCTGTAGTTCTTTATATTATGGAAAAGAAGGGTCTAAATATAAAATCCGTAGATAATCTTCTTAATAAGGAAAGCGGCATGCTCGGACTATCAGGTATAAGCAATGATATGAGGGACATACAAAAGCACGCAAAAAAAGGCAGTATACGTTCAAAATTAGCACTTGATATTTTTATATATCGTATAACAAAGTACATAGGTGCTTATACCGCTTCAATGGATGGCTTAGACGCGGTAGTGCTTACAGGTGGCATAGGTGAAAATAGTGCCTTGATAAAAAACAGGGTAAGTAAGTCTCTTAGTAACTTTTTCTCAAGGTTTAACGTGCGGCTGCTTGTTGTTCCTACTAATGAGGAATTGATGATTTCGCGCGAAACAGTACAAGTAATCAAGAATTTAAAAGCATGAAAATATGCGTGAAAGAGATAATGCAGGATGGATTGGATATTGAAAAAGATATCAGTCCTGAAGAGCTTTGCCTGGATTCGGAAGAGGCCAACATTGTATCAAATGTTAAGGTAAAAGCGCATGTTGAGAAAGAGAAGGATGTTGTCATAGTATCCTGCGATATAAGGGCCAATGAGGAGTGCATATGCAGCAGATGCCTAAAGGACTTTAATCTTTCATTTAAAAAAAGAGAAGATTTTGTCTACACTCTAACAGGCGAACATACGATAGAGCTTAATGGCGACATAAAAGATACGATAATGCTTGATCAGCCTATAAGGCAGTTGTGCAGGGTGGATTGCAAGGGGATTTGCACTTGTTGTGGTAAAGATCTAAACGATGGCCCCTGTAATTGTAAGGGAGAGAGGGAGAAAATATGCCGAGATTAGGAATAATAGGAGGTTGTGGACTTTACGAAATAGAAGGCCTTGAGGATCCTAAATGGATTAAAGTTGAAACACCTTTCGGAAAACCATCAGACGAATATTTATGTGCCAAGCTTTCAGGTGTTGAGCTTGTATTTCTTCCGCGCCATGGGAGAGACCACCATCTTTTGCCTTCAGAGCTTAATTGCACTGCCAATATATATGGCATGAAAAAGTTGGGCGTGGAAATGATTATATCTGTTTCTACGGTAGGAAGCCTTAAAGAGGAGATAAAGCCCTTGGATATACTTATCCCGGATCAGTATGTGGATAGGACAAACCAGCCCAGGAATATTACATTCTTTGGAAACGGTATTGTAGCGCATGTAGCTTTTGCGAATCCGAGTTGTCCCGAGCTTGGCAGAATATTATACGAAGCGACAAAATCACAAGGCCTGCCAGTTCATAGCGGTGGTACATACCTTAATATGGAGGGCCCTGCTTTTTCAACAAAGGCCGAATCAGATTTATATCGAAGTTGGGGCATGGATGTTATAGGTATGACAAATATGCCAGAGGCCAGATGCGCGAGAGAGGCAGAGATATGTTATGCTACCATGGCTATGATTACAGATTATGACTGCTGGCATGAGTCAGAGGATGTAAGCATTGATATGATTATTCAGAACCTTCTTAAGAATGTTGATAACGCGAAGAAGGTTTTAAAAGAGGTTATTACGAAGTTACCCGCTAAGAGAGAGTGCATATGCGCCAGTGCTCTGAAAGATACTATTCTGACAAAGCCTGATGCTATTTCAGATGCTATTAAGAAGAAGCTGGATATTATTATTGGGAAGTACATTAAATAGTTGCGCGAAGTTCTCATTATGATGATCCAAACACCAATTGCGCAGATAATAATGTTACATATCCCTCTTGTCCTCGCAGCGCTGGTATTTTTGCCCCTCAGCTTAGACCAATGGCAAAAAAATCCAATGCGCTGCTACAGACAAAGGTATAAGTAACCATAAAGTGATATCTTAATTACAACAAGACTACCTGAAGATTAGAGGTTTAGGCAGATATGGATTATAAAGATACATTAAATTTACCGAAGACAGATTTTAAGATGAAGGCCAATCTTCCGCAGAGAGAGCCTGATATCGCCAAATTCTGGGAATCTATAGATATACATTCTAAGCTGGAACAGGCGTTTTCCGGTAAGGAGAAATATGTTCTTCATGATGGCCCGCCTTACGCGAATGGCCATATACATTTAGGGCATGCTCTCAATAAGACCTTAAAGGATATGGTAATTAAATACAAGACAATGCGCGGGTATCATTGTGAGTATGTACCTGGCTGGGATTGCCACGGCCTTCCTGTTGAGCACCAGCTTCTTAAAAAACTTAAAAAAAGAAAAGACGATATTGAGCAGGTAGAATTTCGTAAAAAAGCCTTTGAGTATGCAGCAGGATTCGTTGATATACAGAGAGAGGAGTTTAAGCGGTTAGGTGTTTTTGGAGAATGGCAAGACCCATATCTTACAACAGATAAGGATTATGAAGTAGCTATTATTAGTTCATTCGCCAGGCTGGTAGAACAGGGGTATATATATAAGGGCCTAAAGCCTGTAAATTATTGCTACAGGTGTGAGACCGCCTTGGCAGAAGCGGAAGTAGAGTATGACCAGCATACCTCGCCTTCCGTATATGTGAAATTCCATATTACAAATCCTGAGTTTAATCCTGCGGGATTACCTGATAAGAAGACATATATTCTTATCTGGACAACTACGCCCTGGACATTGATAGCTAATGTAGCGGTAGCGGTGCACCCTGAAGCCGAGTATGTATTTTTAGAGATAGATAATAATGAGACCATTATTATGGCAAAAGAGTTGTTAGAGAAAGTATCTCAAAACTGCTCTATAGAGAACCATAAGATATCCTCTACTGTTAAGGGAAGGGATCTGCAGCATTTAAAATATAATTTTCCATTGTCCGCGGCTAAAAATCAAGGACAGGTTGTAACGGCAGAGTATGTTTCAATGGAAGAGGGAACAGGATGTGTCCATACAGCTCCCGGCCATGGTCAGGATGACTATTCAACGGGCCAGAAGTATTCTCTTGAGACAGTCATGCCTGTTGATGAAAAAGGTAGGTTTACAAACGAGGCAGGAGAATTCGCAGGGATAAATGTACACAAGGCAAACGATTCTATTAAAGACAAGCTTATAAACTTAGGCCTCCTGCTCCATAGCGATTCTATAACACATTCTTACCCCCATTGCTGGAGATGTAAAAATCCCATAATATTCAGGGCAACAGAACAATGGTTTATGTCCATTGACCATAATGGATTAAGAAAGAAATTGTTGGAGAAGGCGAAAGAGGTTGAGTGGGTTCCTATTCAGGGTCAACAGCGCATATCAACTATGATAGAAAATCGTCCTGATTGGTGTTTGTCCCGGCAAAGATATTGGGGCGTTCCGATACCTGTTTTTATGTGTAAATCATGCAAAAAATGGATAGCAGATCCTAAAGTGATAAATCATTTTGCGGGTATTGTCAAAGAGAAGGGCACTGATGCCTGGTTCGAGCTCGAACCAAAGGATCTTTTGCCTGATGGCTACAAATGTCCGTATCCTAATTGCGAAGGAAATGATTTTCAAAAAGGCGAAGATATACTTGATGTCTGGTTTGAATCCGGGGTAAGCCATGAGGCGGTCTTAAGAAAAAGGAAAAACCTAAGTTATCCGGCAGATCTGTATCTCGAAGGTAGTGACCAGCATAGAGGGTGGTTCCAGTCATCTCTTATCACATCGATGGCCATGAACCAGGACCTTGCTTTTAAATCTGTGCTTACCCACGGGTTTGTCGTAGATGGTGAAGGCAGGAAGATGTCAAAGTCTCTAGGCAATGTTATCTCTGCCCAGGAGATAATAAAAAATTATGGTGCGGACATACTAAGGCTTTGGGTAGCGTTTTCAGATTACAACGATGATATACGCATATCTGATACGATTATAGCCAGGCTTACTGACGCGTACCGCAAGATTCGTAATACCGCGCGATTTATATTGGGCAATATCTATGATTTTAATCCGGATGAAGATAAGGTTTCCTATGAGGAGATGGACGAGACCGATAAATGGGCCGTGTTAAAGGCTCACAGGTTACTCCGGGACATAGATGGCTTCTATAAAAATTTCCAGTTTCATAAGGTATATCACAGCCTGTACGCATTTTGTATAATAGATATGTCTAATTTTTATATGGATATTGTAAAAGATATTCTTTATACCTTTAAATCTGATTCCGCGAGGCGTCGTTCCTGCCAGAGCGCTCTCTATGAGATACTTGATATAATCGCCAAGGTTATAGCCCCGGTTATGGTATTTACGTCTGAGGAGATATTCCAGTCCATGCCAAAGGAGAAGCTCGCTCCGGAGAGCATACACCTTAGTTTGCTGCATGATGCAACGTCCCTTAAGATGGATAATGCGCTGGAATTAAAATACGAGAAGCTTAAAAAAATAAGGAACGCCGTGTTAAAAGTGCTTGAAGCTAACCGCGTTTCTGGTATAATAAGAAGTTCGTTGGAGGCAAAAGTAAGGTTATCTGCTGATTCAGAAGATATTTATAACTTTTTAGCTGAAAACGAGTTAAGTTTGCCCGCGCTCTTTATAGTTTCGCAGGTAGAATTGTGTAAGCAGGGTCAATTAATTAATGCTGTTACTTCTGATGATATGCCTGGGATCTCAATTCAGGTAGATAAAGCAGAAGGCGAAAAGTGTGACAGGTGCTGGAACTTTAGCAAGACCACAGGTAGCAATAAAGATTATCCCGGCACATGTCAGAGATGCCAAGATGTGCTCATTGCTATGAAAGGAGACAGTACAGAATGAACAGGCAGCTTAAGTCAAAACTTAAAGATACCCTTGTTAATATGAGGGAGGATATCCGTTCAAAGGTAGCGCATATTGAAAAAGAGAATTTAGGCAGGTCGCAAAAAGAATCGACAGGTGATCTTTCGGGCTACAGCTTTCATATGGCGGATTTGGCAAGTGACAACTATGAGCGTGAGCTATCTCTTGGTTTGGCCGAGAGTGAAAGGGAATTACTCCATAAGATAGACGACGCGTTAAAGCGCTTGAAGGATAAGAATTTTGGAAAATGTGAGGAATGCAAAAAAGAGATAACCCAAAAACGATTAACAGCTGTGCCTTACGCGTTATTATGTATCGCTTGTCAGGAACAAGAGGATAAAAAGTCAAGGCAGAGTTAATCAAGTGAGGCCTTTTTTTATTATATCAGTTATAATATTTTTTATTGACCGTCTTCTCAAATTATTAATATTCAAAAACTTTCCGCTAGGCTCTTCTTTTCCTATATTTAAAAATATCTTACATATTACCCCAGTTTGCAATAGTGGCGTGGCTTTCGGGCTTTTTAAGGAGTTTAACCTATATATATTAGTAGTAGCCTCCCTTGCGGTCTCTATTATTATCGTATATATGATCTTTATAAAAAAACCAAAGTCACGTTTATTGATACTGGCCCTGTTCCTTATCTTGTCAGGCGCGCTAGGCAATCTTACAGACAGGCTTATCTATGGTTATGTACTGGATTTTATAGATTTAAGGGTGTGGCCTGTTTTTAATATCGCGGATTCAGCTATCACTATCGGCGCGATACTTATGTTAGTATATATGATCAACACGCGACCTAAAACCTAAAACCGCCCTTCGACTTGGTTCGACTACGCTCACCACAAGTCGCTTAAGGGCAAGAGAACCTAAATATGCACCCGATACTTTTTTCAATTGGGCCCGTAGCTATACATTCGTATGGCCTTATGTTAGGACTTGCTTTTTTAGCTACTATGTACCTATCGTCAAGGCGCGCGAGCATCTTTGATCTATCAGGGGAGAGAGTCAGCAATCTGATTATCCTTTTTCTCGTTTCAGGTATAGTAGGTGCTCGTATCGCCTATGTCTTGGCTAACATGAGCCTTTTTTTGGATTCCCCACTAGAGATACTGATGATTAATAAAGGCGGGCTCATTTTTTATGGCGGGCTTATCTTTGCGTCAGTGGCGGGCATAGTATACGCTATGGTTACAAGACTTGCGATACTTGATACAGCGGATCTTATGGCACCATTTATAGCACTTGGGCATTCAATAGGCAGGGTAGGCTGTTTTTTTAATGGTTGCTGTTACGGTAGGCCAACAGATTCGTTTCTCGGGGTCTGTTTTCCGGACACACTTGTAAGAGTTTACCCTACTCAACTTTTTTCTTCAGCAGGACTCTTAGCTATATTCTTTTTGCTCTTCTTTTTTCAGTCCCGCCGGCGTTTTAAAGGCGAGATAATATCTTTGTATTTTATTCTTTACGGCGCGTTTAGATTTTTAATAGAATTTCTTCGTGGAGATAGCGCGGAAGTTCTTTTAGGCTTTACATCCGCGCAAATTATAAGCATTATATTTGTAGCGGTTGGTATTATTTTATTTGTATTGATGAAACGCGTAAAGAGATAGCATTTAAAACGGATAGTTACCTGTAGCAGTGTATTAGGATATTTTTGGCAAAAGTTCGCAAGGAATTAGGACGAATGAATGGCGGAACTGACCCTAATACAAGCGTTTACGGGAATTCCGCCAAATGAACGAGTCCTAAGCTGTAGCGGACGGCAAAAATATCCAACACTGCGAAAGGCAACTATCCGTTTTGAATATTATAGAACCGTATAAGGGGTAAGAGATGGACAAGGAAAGATTAGAGGTAAGCATTGAGGATGAAGGAAAGCGCTTGGATGTCTATCTTGCCCAGAGATTACATGATAGATATTCGCGTAGTCAGATTAAGCATCTTATTGAAAGATCGCTTGTTACTGTCTCAGGCAGACAAAGAAAGCCCCATTATCTGATAGCTAATGGTGATTCCGTAGAGATTGTTATCCCAGAATTAGAAGAGACAACAATAGCCTCTGAAGCGATACCTCTGGATATAATTTTTGAGGATAGCGACATTATTGTGCTTAACAAGCCCTCAGGCATGGTTGTTCATCCCGCGCCCGGCAATAAGGATCATACGCTCGTCAACGCGCTTCTTTTTCACACCGATAACAAGCTAGCTCATATTGGCAGTATCACGCGTCCGGGCATTGTTCACAGGCTTGATAAAGAGGTCTCCGGCCTGATGGTTGTCGCAAAGACCGATAGTTCTTATCTCGCGCTTGTCGATAGTTTTAAGGCAAGGTCTATTACAAAAATATATATAGCTTTTGTGAAAGGTATAATTTTGCAGGATACAGGTTCTTCAGAAATGCCGATAGGAAGGGCAGCGAGAGACAGGAAAAAGATGGCGGTAAGGTTTTTTAATTCCAAGGAGGCTATTACAAGATTCGAGGTACTTAAACGGTTTGAGAATTATACTAAACTGCGAATTCGCATTGAGACCGGCAGGACACACCAGATAAGGGTCCATATGTCTTATATGGGCCACCCTATTATAGGTGATAGCAAATATGGCGGCGAATCTTTTAGCAGGATTGCGCTATATGCGGCAGAGCTTGAGTTTATTCATCCGCGTACAGGCAGGCAAGTCTTTTTCAAAGTGGGTATGCCTGAAGAACTTAAAATATTAGATCTGTAAAAAAGCTTTTTGCGCAGGTATTAATTAATTGACTTTATTCCACTTTGCAAATATACTATAATATAATAAGTGTAAGTAATCTATTATGTATAAAAATATAAAAGATATTATAATAATAGTCTTAGTGGTATTGGCCTTATGCGCGGGTGTGTGGTGTTTTTTGCTCAAAAAGGTTGCTATAAGTGAGCGCTTATTAGCGGAGGATAGCCTTTTTAACGAGACTATTGCCGAGAAAAAAGCACAGGAGAAACTATCGCGCGTAGATAAAGAGAAAGAAGGCCTTAAGAAGAATGTCTCGGATTTAATGAAGAAGGCAATGGCCCTGGATAATGAGCTTGCCGGTTATAAGAATGCCATAAGTTTTTCCAAGCGTCAATTATCAAGGCTCAACAATGATAGCATCCTCACACAACGAGAAATAACGCAGATCGATTCTAATTTCAAGAACCTCAAAAATAGAGTAGACTATATATTCAGAGATACCATGAAGGTCTCAGAAAAGCTGACATTACTTACCAAGACCAGAGATGCCCTGCAAGATAGGCTTTCCCGGTACGAGCAAGAAAAGCCATTAGAACAGATCCAATATCAAGCCAATGGCGATGTGCCGGATATTACTACTTATACATCAGTAGCCCCCGCTGTTGAGCAATCCAACACTTCTTTAGCCGGAGAATCTGCTGCTACTTATGGAGAGGTATTAACAATAAACAGGGAGTTTGCTTTTATAGTTATTAGCCTTGGAAGAAGAGATGGAATAACCGAAGGCATGGTATTTAATATTCAGCGTGACAATAGAAACATAGGTCAGATAAGGGTAGAGACAGCAAGAGAGAACATTTCCGCTGCCGCTCTTATTGATAAGGATACACTCTCAGAGATAAGGGCCGGGGACATGGTATTTCCCCAGGTATAGATAAAAAATGGATAAGAATAACCAAATCATAATAGCTGGAATATTAATAATTATTTTAGCTTTCGGTGTTGCCACGCTTTTTTTTGTGCAGTCAAATGCGGAGGTTAAGAAAACAGAGTCTATAAAGAACGAGATATCGATTGTTTCCGCTAAAAAGATGGTACTGCTTAAAAAAATAATAGAATCAAAGAAGGAAAAGGAAGCGTTTGCCTCCGATCTGCAGGGTTATAGCGAGAAGATTCAGTCCAATGAGGCTGAGATTGTAAATATACAGAAAGAGAAAGAATCTATACTGGCGCAACTTCAGGAGAATAAGGACGCGTTTTCTGGGTTACAGCAGGCCTTGGAAGATCTTAAGATTGAAGAGAGCGCGCTAAAGGATGAGTTGAGTAAAGTAAAGGGAGACCATGAAGATGTGATCCAGGCCCTGGAATCGATGCGAAGCAAGAAATCTGTGTTGGAGGAAAAGATAAAATCCTACCTAGAGGCTTCGCAAGGTGTTGAATTGCGTAAGATAGTGGTTAAGATAGCAGATCCTGTTGATGGTAAGATAGTTGATATTAATCGCGAATACAATTTTGCGGTAATAGATCTTGGCTCTTTTGATAATGTAAGAAGCGGAGATGTCTTAGGTATATACCGTAATTCGGCACTTATCGCGAAGGCTATTATAGAGAATGTCTATGAGGATATGTCAAGTATAATAGTATTTGATGAATGGCGCAATGTAGAGATCTTTTACGGTGATACGGTTAAGCTCTTGAGGAATTAAAATAATTTTCTTGATAATATGATAAATATAGAAAAAATACCTGTTTTGCGAGGAGATATCGCTGTCAGTGGCGATAAATCAATATCCCATCGAGCTGTCATGATCTCTTCTATCGCTAAAGGCGAAAGCCTGTTAAGAAATATTTTAGATGGTGAGGACTGTCGCGTCACAATAGACGCTTTTAGGCGCATGGGTATCTCTGTTGATGTTCAGGCAGATGGTAATGTTATTGTAAAAGGCAAGGGGCTAAGAGGGCTTAAGCGTTCTGAGGGCAGCCTATACCTTGGTAATTCAGGGACCTCAATGCGGCTTTTGCTTGGCATATTATCTGGACAGGATTTCAAATCTGTTTTGACGGGTGATCCATCGCTTTCAAAGAGGCCGATGAAGAGAGTAACCCACCCATTAATGCTTATGGGCTCCTCAATAGAAGGTGCGGATAATGCTAACTTCGCCCCTCTTACTATATGTGGAGGCCAGCTTAAGTCGCTATCTTATAAATCTCCAATAGCTAGCGCGCAGGTCAAATCTTCAATAATGTTTGCCGGACTTTACGCTGATGGCAAGACTATGATTACGGAGCCTTATAAATCTAGAGATCATACCGAGAGAATGCTATCACTCTTTGGCGTGGATGTAAGCGAAGAAGGGCTATCTGTATCAATAGAAGGGTTAGGGCACAAGGAATTAGGGCCCAGAGAGATAGATATACCCGCGGACATATCGTCCGCTGCATTTTTTATTACTCTGGCAGCTATCGCAAAAGATGCTGAGATAAAGATAAAAAGATGCGGCATAAATCCTACCCGAGCAGGTATTATCAATGTATTAATGGATATGGGGGCAGACATAGAGATGGTGAATAAGTCCGGAGATTCTGAGCCGATCGCGGATATTATTGTAAAAAGTTCGGATCTTGAGGCAACAAGGGTTCTTAAAGAGCAGATTCCTTCTTTAATCGATGAGATACCCATGATCGCACTCTGCGCGACACAGGCTGAAGGTACTACCTTTATAGAGGGTATAGGAGAACTGCGAGTTAAAGAGACTGATAGGGTACATTCCATTATGACCAATCTTAAGGCCTTTGGGGCCGATATCGTGGTAGAGGAAGATACCTTTATTATAAAAGGACCAAAAAGGCTGCAAGGTGCCTCGGTTGATAGCTTTTATGATCATCGTACCGCCATGATGAGCATAATAGCGGGCTGTATTGCGGAAGATAAGACTAGGGTAAGCGATACAGATTGCATAGCAACCTCTTTTCCTGATTTTATGAACATATTGAAGGCGCTTACTAAGTAAATCTATTATATTAATAATTGACAATAATAGGTACATCTGTTATAATTTCATACACTCCAAAAGAGTATCTCACCTTAATCAAGGAGATTACAATGGCCACAATCAGAAACAATGATTTTAGAAGGTTTTTTGATGTTCTAGTAAGATTCTTTAATAGTTTTTTAGGGATGTTTTCAAATGATATGGGTCTCGATCTTGGGACAGCAAATACCCTTGTTTATGTTAAAGGCAAGGGCATTGTTCTTTGCGAGCCGTCTGTGGTAGCCATACAAAAAGGCACCTCTAAGGTATTAGCGGTTGGTTCTGAGGCAAAACGAATGCTCGGAAGAACCCCGGGCAATATCGTTGCCGTAAGGCCCATGAGGGATGGCGTTATAGCGGATTTTGAGATTACGCAGAGCATGGTGCGTTATTTTATAAAAAAGGTCCATAGCCGCAGGGTTTTTGTGAGGCCGCGCATTGTTATAGGAATACCTTCAGGTATTACTGAGGTAGAGAAGAGAGCGGTTCGTGATTCCGCGGAACGCGCAGGCGCCAGAGAGGTTTATATGGTAGATGAACCTATGGCAGCCGCGATAGGCGTAGGCCTTCCGATCGTAGAGCCTGCCGGTAACATGATAATAGATATCGGTGGCGGTACAACCGAAATGGCTGTTATCTCTTTAGCCGGTATAGTATTTTCAAAGTCTATAAGGATCGGCGGGGATGAGATGGACCAGGCCATTATCGAATACCTTAAAAAGACATACAATCTTATGATAGGAGAGCGTACAGCGGAGGATATAAAGATAAAGATAGGTTCCGCGTATCCGCTTGATGAAGAGCTTAAGTTTGAGGTTAAAGGCCGTGATCTTGTAGCAGGACTTCCAAAGATGATCACTGTTACTTCAGAAGAGATAAGAGAGGCGTTATCAGAGCCCATACATGAGATAGTAGAGACAGCAAGGGTCGCGCTTGAGCGCACACCGCCTGAACTTTCAGCGGATCTTATAGAGAGGGGTATTATGCTTGCCGGTGGAGGGGCGTTACTCCGAGGCTTAGACAGGCTTCTCGCGGATGAAACAGGGCTTCCTGTGCATATAGCGGATGACCCGCTTACAGCGGTCGCGCTTGGTACGGGAAATGTATTGAACGAATTAAAATACCTTAAACGGGTTGTTGTTACGCAAAAACCCGAATACAGCACATAAAAACATTGAGTGAACATAAAAAAATCTATACCAGTTTTAGTCATAATCCTATATATAGCGCTTATCTATTTTTCCCCGCCTAAATATATTGATAAGCCTAAATTTCTGTTTTTAAAGATAGCCAAACTACCTCTTAACCTTACCCATGCTTTTTTCCGAAACACTAATTATTTGGCTCATTCCAAGAATATGATCCAGGATAATAAATGCCTGCGCGATACTGTTGATGCGCTTACTCTTCAAATTAGCCAGTACAAGGAGATAGGGCAGGAGAATGCCCGTTTAAGGGCATTGCTGAATTTTAAAAAGGTCTCATCATCAAAGCTTATAGCAGCGGGTATTATAGCCAAAGATTCTTCTAATTTTTCTGATACCATCGTTATAAACCAGGGTAGTAAGCAGAAGATAAAACCGGATGCGGTAATAGTCGCGGAAGCGGGGCTGGTTGGCCGCGTGTATGAGAGTTCATCATCAATGAGCAGGGTGATTCTTATTACAGATCCAAATTCCCGTGTAAGCGCTGTATGTTCCAGGTCACGGCAGATAGGCATACTTTTTGGAACATCTTCTAATCTATGCGAATTGAGATACCTACCGCTGGTTACAGACATCCTGGTAGGTGATGAGATAGTAACATCGGGTTTTAGTGATATATATCCAAAAGGCATTCTTATTGGAAAGGTCGTAAAGATTATAAGGGAGCAAAGAGGTTTAAGCCTTACCGCTATAGTAGAGCCGGCTGTTGACTTTACAAGTCTTGAGGAGGTCTTGTGTATCGAATAAGCGCGATAGCTATTATATTGCTGGTAGTATGTGCTGGTTTTATACAGGTTGGGGCCTTTGATTATATAGAGATTGCCGGGATAAAACCGGACTTACTGCTTGTTATAGTTATATATATATCTTTGGCATGTCAGGGGCCAGAGACGATAAAAGCAGCGATAACAGCCGGAATAATAAAGGATGTTACCTCATCCGCGGTCTTTGGAAGTTATGTGTTATCATTCTTAGCCCTTGGATTGCTTTTAAATTATCATCAGAGAAGATTTTACAAGGAAAGAATACCCGCTCAAATGATGTTTGGTCTTTGCTCGTATATATTTGTAGCTATCTTTGTTTTTGGGATTAATTCGATAGCGCAAAGAGGGATTGGGCCCTTTTATCCATTTTTTGATGTTGCTGTAAAAGGGGCGCTCTATACAGGGTTTATCTCGCCCCTGGTTTTTTTCACGGCCTCAAGGGTCCTGCGCATCCGGCTTGCGCACGTGATATAAGAAAAGTTCTAATAAAATAAGTCCATTTAAAAATATGTTTAATCAACGCATAAGGATAGTAAGCGCGGCTATACTCGCGTCGTTTTTGGTATTAATAGGCGCGCTTTTTTATTTTCAGGTTATAAGATCCGCGCATTACAGGTCTTTAAGCCTTAGAAACAGTCTTAGGGTAATCCCTGTTCAGGCCTCGCGCGGAGGGATATATGATAGAACAGGTAAGGTATTCGCCAAAGACGAGATATCTTTTGACCTGGTAATTATACCACAGGAAGTATCGGATATAGATATTACCTTAAAGCGCTTAAGCGAGATAACTGGCATCAAGGTAAAAAAGCTTAAGAAAAATTATAAGAGAAACTACCGTTTACCATTTGTACCCGCGACAGTAGCAGGGAATTTAAAGGCAGAAGAGGCGTTTTCCATAGAGGAGAGGCTTACCGAAGTTGGGGGTGCGTTAATATGCGCTACCCCAAGGCGAATATACCCAAACAATGAGATAGCCTCGCATGTTATAGGCTACATAGGTAAGATAGCTCCGACAGAGCTGAAAAAGCTTAAGGCCTATGGATACAGCATAAAAGACCTTGTAGGAAAAAGTGGTGTTGAGAAATATTATGATGGTTATCTCCAGGGTGAAGACGGCGGCATACAGATAGAAGTAGATTCGCGCTCAAGAGAGGTCTCCAGGCTCGGGTTCAAGGAACCTCGCGGGGGCAAGAATATCACCCTTACTATAGACTTAGGCCTGCAGCGTTTTATGAGCATGCTCTTTGAAAATAAGAATGGCGCACTTATAGTGATGGAGGCTAAGACAGGCAAGATCTTAGGTCTTGTAAGTAGTCCTGAATTTGACCCTAATATTTTTAATATTGGCACCAACAGAGAGAGGGCTAAAATACTGACAGATAAGGATCTGCCGCTTCTTAACAGGGCTATAGCATGCAGTTATCCTCCAGGGTCTACATTCAAGGTTATCGTCTCGGCCGCTGGCATAGCGACCGGAGCAGTGAAAAAGACAACAACCTTTATGTGCAAGGGCATATTTTTCCTAGGAAAGAGAGGTTTTAAGTGCTGGAAAAGGTCAGGCCATGGATATCAGAATATAGTTGACGCACTGGCACATTCATGCAATGTCTTTTTTTATAATCTCGGCAAGGTCCTCGGCGCGGAGGAACTTCATAGATACGCTTTATCATTCGGGCTCGGCGCTATTACAGGGGTAGACCTGCCTTCAGAGATAAAGGGGGTTGCCCCAGGCCCTCTGTGGAAACGCTTTGTCATTAAAAAACCGTGGTATGAGGGCGATACTATAAATTATTCTATTGGCCAGGGGTATCTCTTAGTTACCCCTATCCAGATGCTGAGAGTTATTACTATTGTTGCAAATGAGGGTTATTGCCCGCAACCATATATAGTAGAAGAGATAGAAGGAAGAAGGTTGTCGCGGAAAAGGGATTTTACTACAAGATTCAGGCACGGAACATTTAAGCTTATCAAGGAAGGGCTTTTTAACGTAGTAAATAGTCCTACAGGTTCGGGTCAACGCGTAAAAGTAAAAGATTTGGAGATATCAGGGAAGACAGGTACGTCCCAGCCTGGTACAAAGGGGGATTCTCACGCCTGGTTTACGGGTTACATGCCTTCTGATGATCCCAAGATAAGTTTCGTGGTATTTATTGAGCATGGTGGGTCAGGCGGAGTAGAAGCCGCTAAAATGACTAGGCTTTTGGCAACATATCTTAAAGAAAATGGATTTGTGGATAGCGATGAATAAAATTTTTAAAGGAAGAGATCCGATATTATTGCTTATAGTAGGCGCTATCTTTGTTATAGCGCTCTTTTCACTGTATAGCGCTTCACATTGTCCTGGTAGCAGTGCAGTAAAGAACTTTTCTATGCAACAGATTGTATGGTTTGGGCTTGCCGCTATTATATCGATTATGTTTATAGCACTCGGATATGAAAAGTGGCTTGATTATAGCTATGTAATATTTGGTTTAAATCTCTTCTTGTTAGTACTCGTGCTTTTAGTCGGTAATACGCATCTTGGAGCGAAGAGATGGCTTAGTCTCGGCCTTTTTAGTCTGCAGCCATCTGAATTTTGCAAGATAAGTTTCATACTGGTTTTTGCTAGATTCCTAAGTGATAATAGCGGCAGGCTGGATAGCTTTAAAACAATACTGCTGTCTTTACTGCTATGCATGGTGCCTTTTCTCCTGATATTGAAACAACCTGACCTTGGCACAGCTTTGGTATTCTTGCCTATATTCTTTGTTATGATATTTGTAGCAGGGGCAAAGATAAAGCACCTCATCATTCTTGTCCTCACAGGCTCTGCGGCCTTGCCCTTTATGTGGTCGATGCTAAAGGTCTACCAGAGAAAAAGGCTGCTTGTCTTTTTAAACCCCAATATAGATCCTCTTGGTGCGGGGTATACCATTATTCAATCAAAGATCGCTGTGGGTTCAGGGGGATTATTTGGCAAAGGCTGGCTCTCGGGCACGCAAAACCAGTTAAATTTCTTGCCGGAACGACATACAGATTTTATATTTTCAGTTATCGGCGAGGAATGGGGTTTCGCGGGTTCAGTTATACTTTTGGGACTCTTCTTACTGCTTGTAAAACAGCTTTTATATATCGCTAATACTACCAATGATCAGAGTGGCAAACTTTTGATAACAGGTATTATTACGCTAATATGGTTTCAGGTCTTTGTAAATATAGCCATGACTATAGGGCTGATGCCGGTCGTAGGGTTGCCTCTTCCTTTGGTAAGTTATGGTGGTTCTAATCTTATGACTATAATGGTTCTTATATCATTGGCTATCAGCGTTAACGCGAAGCGCAAAATCTTCTAGCGAGATAGCCTCGTTGTAGTTTGCGCAGGTAAACATATTGCTTATGCCTTTGCCTTTAGCAGCGCCTTGGATTTTTTGCCCTGCATTTATTAAATAGATGGCAAAAATACCAGCATGCTGCTAAAGGCAAGAGGCATAAGCAGCTGTTAAAATTCTGCTATTGCAAAAGAAGAGAAAGGTAAATAAAAAAATATTATGAATCCAGTTGAGTTGACAGAAGAATTTCTGCTTAGTATCCGCAAGCCGGCCCGCTACATAGGAGAAGAGCACAATATAATTAAAAAGAAGTGGGAAAGAAAAACTGTAAAGTTTTGCCTATGCTTTCCGGATCTCTATGAGATAGGCATGAGTAATTTGGGTATCAAGATGCTCTATCATATTCTCAATAAGAATGACAATGTCCTATGTGAGCGCTCTTTTACTCCATGGTTGGATATGGAAGATGCCATGATAAAGAATAATATCCCCTTGTTTTCACTTGAAAGTAAGATGCCTCTAACAGAGTTTGATATACTGGGTTTTTCCCTTTCGTATGAGCTAACGTATACAAATATGCTTACCATGCTCTCGCTCGCCAAGATACCTTTTAAAAGTCAGGATAGAAAAAAAGGTGATTACCCGCTTATAATCGCGGGAGGTCCCAGTGCTTGCAATCCGGAGCCGATCGCGGATTTTATAGATCTATTTCTTATCGGTGATGGAGAGGAGGCTATCTCTGATATAATTGATACATA
Source organism: uncultured Planctomycetia bacterium (assembly GCA_964506565.1). Taxonomy (GTDB): domain Bacteria; phylum Omnitrophota; class Gorgyraeia; order JABMRG01; family JABMRG01; genus JAUVHV01. Next base: position 8,704 of record CAZDLP010000002.1, on the reverse strand, counting down.
TATTGGACACAAGTCTGATAGAAATAATCTACTCGATGAGATGAAAAAAATAGAAGGTGTATACGTGCCATCGCGTTATAATGAAAACGAAAGAATCAAAAGGCGCAAAATCAGTGTTTTAAAAAAAGAGGATTTTCCAGTAAGTCCGATAGTTCCTTATATCCAGACAGTTCATGACCGGATTACCCTTGAGGTCATGAGAGGCTGCCCAAATAAGTGCCATTTTTGCCAGGCAAAATCTCTATATCATCCTGTTCGCATACGAGATAAAGATGATGTGCTCGAACTGGCAAAAGAGTCATACAGAAATACCGGTTTAGACGATCTTTCGCTTCTGTCTCTTTCGAGTTCAAGTTATCCGGGTATTGAGGAGCTGATAAAGGACCTGACAGAGATATTTCTTCCTGTAGGTGTCGGCATCTCGCTGCCATCTTTGCGCGTAGAAGATAATCTTGAGAACCTACCAACGCTTATAAGTGTTATCAAGAAGAGTTCTCTTACATTCGCCCCGGAGGTGGGGACAGAGAAGATGCAGAAGGTGATTAATAAAAAGATTGACCATGATACGCTATTTAAGGTGTTAAGGCATGCTTACGCAAACGGGTGGCGCAGGATAAAGCTCTACTTTATGATAGGACTACCTGAAGAAGAAGATAAGGATATAGAAGCGATTGTTGATCTAGCTGATTCTATCGCTAGGCTTAAAAAAGAGATTTCAGGTGGCCCGGCGGAGATAATAGTAAATGTTTCGTCATTTATACCGAAGCCACATACGTTTTTTGAGCGCGAAAAAATGGCAAGCCCGGATCAACTTAAGGCGAAACAGGCATTAATTGCATCCAAGGCCAGAAGCAAGAGATATCTAAAGCTTAAGTTCCATGATATAGAGACCAGCGTATTAGAGGCGTTATTTTCAAGAGGTGACAGAAATATGTCAAAGGCCCTGCTTGATGCTTGGAACCAAGGCGCCAGGTTTGACGCGTGGAGTGAATCCTTCAACCCAAAGATATGGGATGAGGCCTTTACACGCTGTGGCCTCGATAGGGAGTCTTGCCTCAGTGAAAAAGACGAAAAAGAAAGCCTGCCATGGTCTTATGTGCAATGCGATTAGAAGTAGTTGCTTTATACAGCTGATTTAGGTTATAGGTTTTTGGTTATTACTTGTTGTTATAGTCCTGATATTGAAAAATATACGTTAAGGCCTTTGTTTAATTGACATTTTTTTTATTATAGTGTAAAATTAAGAATATTATTAAGAGCAAGATGGCAAATAGGAAGTAGTTTGCTAAAATCAAGGAGAAAATGATGTCGGATAAAGATAAAGGCATGTTGAACAGGCTCTCACTTGTGCCGGCTGGTTTAAAGTATAAGCTCATGATAGTATTTTCCCTTATGTCTATTATCCCGCTTATGATATGCGTATATATAACGACAAACTTTGTTTTTCCATATATAGGCATGACCAGGTCACTTGGTATCGTAATAGCGATAACCATATTTATAGCGATATTGGGGTTTGTGCTCGCGAAAAAGATGATAGAACCTATCATTGATATGGCGATAGAGGCCAAGCTTATTGCCGGTGGTGATTTTGAACGCTCAATAGAGGTCAAGGAAGAGGGTGAAGCAAGAGACCTTGCCTTATCTCTTAATGCTATGTCAGATACAATTAGAGACAACCTTACCGAGTTAAAGAGCTATGGTGAGAAGACCAGAGATATAAATACAGCAATCCACAAAAAGGTTATGGTCCTTTCAGGTTTACTTCAAATAGGCAATCTGATCTCATCAGGCACAGACCTAAAGTCCGTACTTGATATACTGGTCGAGAAGATATCGCTTCTGGATAATGAAAATCCGGCAGGTGTTATGTTGATAGATGGTGAGCGTGAAAACATGATAACGTTTTCATCAATAAACATCGACAATGCTGAGGCTGTGAAATTACCAGTAAGCTTAAAACGCGGGCTATTAGCGCGCTTTAGAACAGAAATACATGATATTGTTCTTGATAAAAACCTTGATAAGGATGATGATGATACCGTGGCTTTTAAAGAGCTTTATGCGTTTAAGAATTGTATCGTTGTTCCTGTGATAGTACGTGGTAAGTTAGAAGGTGCTGTCTTTCTTGGAAATAGCGAGGATGATTTCGAGTACGATAAGGATGATATTGAGCTTCTGCATGTTTTTTGCAAGCAAGCGGCTATAGCTATTGAGAACGACTCGCTTATGAAAAAGACCGAGGAACTCGAGGTAAAGGACGAGCTTACCCAGCTATATAATGCTAAGTTTATAAAAGAATACCTGGAGGAAGAGATCAAGAGAGGCATGATCTATCAGCGCCCTTGCTCATTTATCTTGCTTGATATAGATGATTTTAAGTCCTTCTGCGACAAATATGGCAGGCTCTCAGGCGAGGCTGCTCTTAAGAGAATAGCAAAACTTATTAAGAGCGAGCTTAGTCCTGTAGACAAAGCAGGGCGTTTCGGTGAGACTGAATTTGCGTTGGTGCTTCCGGAAAGAAATAAAAAGGAAGCAAAGAATATCGCTGATGAGATGCGGGAGAAGATAGCATCACTGAACATATTGTCTCACCTGAAGGATAAAGAGACATTTCTTACGGTAAGCGCTAGCTTGACAGAGAATCCGATAGACGGAGTTTCAAGTAAGGAGCTTACTGATAAGGCTAAGAACCTGCTTAAACAGGCAAAAGACGAAGGACGCAATACAGTAAAGGCGTAATCTTATGATAACACCACCAAAAAGAATCATATCAAAGCAGCTTGGTGAGCTCTTGCTGGATAAGAAGATAATAAACGAGCGCCAGCTCCAGAAGGCACTTGCTGTACAAAAGGATAAGGGCGGGCTTATCGGAGGCATATTCGTGCTTTTAGGCTACGCTACAGAAGAGCAGATAGCACAATCACTTACAACGCAATTCGGTTACCCGTATCTACCTCTTACCAATTATGAGATCGACGCCAAGATAGTAAAACTGGTGTCTGAAAATGTCGCTGTACAATATAATCTGATTATAATAGACAAGATAGGCAATTCCCTGACCGTTGCCATGTCTGACCCGCTTAACATTCATGCCATAGAGGATGTCGAGCTTATTACAAACTGCAAGGTTCAAGTCTTCGTAAGTACTCAAACCGATATTAAAGAGTCGATTAAGCGCTACTATGGTTCTGTCTCTAAAGGATAGAATAACTAATAAGCTCTTAGAGAGCAGAATCATAAGTCAAGACCAGCTTGATAAAGCCTTGCTCTTCCAAAAGGAAAAAGGCGGAAAATTAAGTCAGATCCTTATAGACCTAGGTTTTGTTAAGCAAAAAGAATTTCTTATCACCTTAAGTCAAGACCTTAACATACCTCTTATAAACCTCAATAAATACAATGTAGACCCAGCAGTTATTGAGATCATACCAAGAGAAATCTCTCGTCACTATCACATACTTCCCTTATCAAAGATAGGCCCGACCATAACAGTAGCTGTGGCAGACCCTTTAAATATATTCGCGATCGATGATATAAAAGCACTTACAGGTTTTGATGTAAGGCTCGTGCTTACTGACAGCGGTTCCATAGACGCGGCTATTGAGCAGCATTATGGCAAGCATACGCATAATCAGCTTGAGACTGTAGTAAAACGTATGGAGGCACCTGAAGTTCTTTTGACAGAGCAGGATATTGATGATACAAGCCCTGAAAGCCTTGCCAAGCTTACCCAGGAGGTGCCCATTGTACGGGCTACAAATATGATACTATCGGAAGCGGTGCGGTTAAAGGCGAGTGATATTCTTATCGAGCCTATGGAGGGTGAGACCAGGGTAAGATTTCGCATAGATGGCATGCTTCAGATAGCGCGTTTACTTCCAAAGACCCTTCACGAGGCTGTAGTATCTAGAATAAAGGTAATGTCAGAGCTTAATATAGCGGAGAGGCGTCTTCCGCAGGACGGGCGGTTTAAACTTAAGATAAGGAATAATTTTGTTGATTTCAGGATTTCCATACTCCCGTCAAGTTTCGGAGAAAAGGTAGGCATCAGGGTATTGGATCAGTCAAACGCTACGCTTAATGTGGGAAAACTAGGCTTTACAGGCAACTCCTTGGAGGCGCTTAAGGAAAATTCATTAAAGCCCCATGGTATGATATTAGCTTGCGGCCCAACCGGAAGCGGCAAGACAACGACATTGTATTCTATCCTCAATTTTATAGATAGTCCTGATAAGAATATAGTAACTATTGAGGATCCTATAGAATTTGATCTAAAGGGCATAAACCAAGTAAACGCTAAGCCTGACATAGGCCTTACATTCGCGGCCGCGTTACGTTCTATATTGAGACAGGATCCGGATGTAATAATGGTAGGTGAGATCAGGGATTTTAATACACTTGATACCGCGGTAAAGGCAGCGCTTACAGGCCATCTTGTGCTTAGCACCATACATACTAATACAGCGCCAGGCGCTGTTACGCGAATGATAAATATGGGCTTAGAGCCTTTTTTAATCAGCTCCTCGATAGTGATGATCGCCGCGCAAAGGCTCGTAAGAAAGATCTGTGATAAATGCAAAGAGTCTTATGAGATAGATGATGAGATAAGAAAGTCCGTGGGCATTAAGGATGAAAGCCTTGCTACTTTTTATAAGGGTATAGGATGCAAATTTTGTTTTGGTACCGGATATAAAGGCAGGATAGGTATAATAGAGGTCTTAACATTGGATGCTAATATCAGGCGTTTAATAATGAATAATTCTACAGAGGCTCAGATAAAAGAGCAGGCACGATCTTCAGGCATGAGCACTCTTCGTGAGGACGGTATAGCAAAGGCAAAGGAAGGCTTGACTACCCTTGAAGAGATAGTCAGGGTTACTGTTGGAGACAAGGGGTAATAGAAAATGGCAGCATCTTTAAAAGAAAGACTTTTAGAGGCATTAGGAGATAGTAAGCTCCTTACTGATGAGCAGCTCACCGAGGCCGTAGCAGCACAGAAAGCTCAAGGGGGCAATCTTGGTGCCATTCTGCTTAAGAAGGGTTTTATCAAGGAGAAAGATCTTGCTGTTCTTTTGAGCTCAAGTCTCAACCTCCCGATGCTTAACCTATCACGTTTTAGTATAAATCCTGATGTTGTGAAGTTGATACCTGAAAAAACAGCAAAGCAGTACCATGTAATCCCTATTTCGATAATGGGCGACAATCTTACGCTCTGCATGTCAGACCCTTTAAACATATTCGCTATAGATGATATCAAGGTATTAACGAATTACAATATAGATCCTGTCATCAGTACCGAAAAAGAGATAGCTGACGCTATACATAATTATTATGGAGCGGAGTCAACACAACTCGCGCAGATATTACAGGAAGTCAAGGAAGCAGATGAGAACGAACCTCTGGAAGTGGCCAATACCGAGGAAGAAGGGGTAGTAGATATCCAGGAGGCTACAAAACAGAGTAAGGTAGCCCCTATTGTCAAGGTGGTAAACCTTATGGTCGCGGAAGCGCTTGAAAGCCGCGCGTCCGATATCCATGTTGAGCCGCAGGAGAAAAACCTTAGAATAAGATATAGGGTAGACGGTGCGTTACAGGAGGCGTTTTCATTGCCTAAGAAAGACCAGAACGCTATCATTACGCGCTTAAAAATAATGTCCGGATTGGATATTACAGAATGGCGGATACCCCAGGATGGCAGATTCAGGATACGTATGCGTGAAAAAGAAGTCGATTTTCGCGTATCGATACTGCCTACGAATCACGGCGGTAAGGTAGTTATGAGGGCATTGGATAAATCAAGCCTGAGTATCGGCCTTGATAAATTAGGTTATCTGCCGCAGCCTCTCAAGCTTTTTGAGCAGGCGATAACTAAGCCTTATGGCATGATACTTGTTACGGGGCCTACTGGAAGCGGCAAATCAACAACTCTTTATTCTATAATAACCCAGCTTAATACCAACGAAAAGAATATTGTTACAATTGAGGATCCTGTAGAGTATCAGGTAGATGGCATAACGCAGATACAGGTAAACCCAAGCATAGAATTTACTTTTTCAACGGGCTTACGCTCAATATTACGTCAAACTCCGGATATAGTGCTCATAGGAGAGATAAGAGATTTTGAAACAGCGGACATAGCTATTAAGGCGTCGCTTACAGGACAGTTACTTTTCAGTACTCTTCATACCAACGATGCCTGCGGCGCTATAACGCGTTTGATGGATATGGGGGTTGAGCCGTTTCTGGTTGCGTCAAGCCTGGTAGCGGTAGCTGCGCAGAGATTATGCAGGAAGATATGTGAAAATTGCAAAGAGCCTTATGAAATCACTCCTGCCGTCTTAAAACGCCTTAATATAAAGACAAGCAAGGACGCGACTTTTTATCACGGTAAAGGCTGTAGCAAATGTAGTAATACAGGCTACCATGGCAGGATGGGCACGCTTGAGGTCCTACTTATAGACGACGCTATAAGGGATCTGATAATTAAAGGCAAGTCCTCTGATGAGATAAAGGAATATGCTGTAGCCAATGGTATGAAAACTTTAAGAGAGAACGCGTTTAAAAAAGCATTATCCGGATTAACTACTATAGAAGAGGTCTTGAGAATAACGACGGAAGAATAATATCTTTATCTTTGTCTCTACCTTTATCTATATAAATACAGGAGAATTTAATGCCGAATTTTAAATATACAGTAAAAAATTCCGAAGGCAAGACGGTTAATGGGAACGCTGACGCGAAGAGCAGAGAAAATCTTATAGAACTGCTCAGAAAAGAGGACTTTACAATAATATCGATAGAGGAGGATGCCAATGTTCAGCAGAAGAGTGTAGCTGCTGCCAAGAAAGTAAAACTCGAGGATTTGGTAATCTTTTCACGACAGCTTGCTACAATGGTCGAGGCAGGCATACCACTTGTCAATGTCTTGGATATACTTGGGCAACAGGTTGAAAATAAGGCCTTTGGCGAGACCGTTAAAAAGCTAAAAGACGATGTTGAGACCGGTTCAAGTTTTTCTCAGGCACTTGCGAAACACCCGCGCATATTTTCCGCTCTTTATATAAATATGGTAAGGGCAGGCGAATCAAGCGGCATGCTAGATGAGATATTAAACAGGGTTGCGGTCTATCTGGAAAAGACCGCGACATTGCAGCGCAAGGTAAAATCCGCTATGGTATATCCTATCGCTGTTATAACCATATCGATAGCTATTACAATATTTCTTCTGGTGAAGGTAGTGCCTACTTTTAAAGGTATATTCGATATGCTAGGAGGCTCTCTACCGCTTCCTACGCAAATATTACTTGGAGTAAGTGATTTTCTACGTAAATGGTTTGTGTACGGGCTTGTTGGTGTAATTGTAGCTGTTATAGCTATCGTGCGGGGTTCAAAGACTGAAAGCGGAAAACTTGCCCTTGATACAATCGTATTAAAGCTTCCTGTATTCGGCAACATTATAAAGAAGGTAAGCGTAGCTAAATTCTCAAGAACCTTTTCTACATTGGTAAAGAGCGGGGTCCCTATTCTTAGCAGCCTTGATATTGTGGCAAAGACCTCAGGCAATAAGATCGTAGAAAAGGCTGTTAACAACGCTAAGAAGGCTGTGCAGGAGGGTAAAAACCTGGCAGATCCGTTATCCAAGACATCGGTCTTTCCGCCGATGGTTGTAAGGATGATATCGGTAGGAGAGCAGGCAGGAGAGCTTGAGAAGATGCTTAGTAAGATAGCGGATTTTTATGATGAACAGGTCGATGCCGCGGTCGATGGGCTTACAAGCCTTATAGAGCCTATGATCATATTGTTTCTTGGTGTGATAGTTGGTGGCATTGTGCTCGCTATATTTATGCCGATATTTAAGATTACCGAAATACTAGGCTAAATAGGGACAGACACCTATTTAAATTGACATTTTACCTGCAAAGAGGTATAATTTTTATATGCCACGAATTGCACGTATTGTTGCAGTAGGATACCCGCACCACATTACCCAGCGAGGAAATTATCAGCAGAAGATATTTGCTGATAATACTGACCGAAAAAAATATCTATCATTTCTAAGAGTAGAATGCAAAAAATATGGTTTAGCAATATTAGCATATTGCCTTATGCCAAACCACGTACACTTTATTGGAATTCCAAAAAAAGAGGACTCAATGGGGAAGGCGTTTAAGTACGCCCATATGAAATATTCACAATATTATAATAAAAAAATGTGTACGGTTGGACATCTATTTCAAGGACGATTTTTTTCTTGCATAATGGATGAGCAGCATACGCTAGCATGCGCACGCTATATAGAGAGAAACCCTGTGCGTGCAAAGATGGTTAAAAATCCATCTTTATGGAAATGGTCAAGTGCAAGAGTACATTGCGGAATAGTTGAGCATGATGGATTGGAAGCCAATGAACTTTTTGATTATGTCAGAGAAAGGCAACAAGACTGGAAGGCGTTCATAGGAATATCTGATAACCTTGATAAGGTTATGCAAATAAGACAACAGACAGTGAGGGGAAGACCTCTTGGGGATAATAATTTTATAGAAAAACTTGAAAAAGAACTTAAGAGGAGTTTAAAGCTAAAACCTAAAGGTAGGCCGAAAAAAGAAGCTTAAAAAATAGGTGTCTGTCCCTATTAAAAAAAGATAATCAGCTAATTCTAAATAATATTGCAAAAATAGGCTCCTTATATTGACACTGCCCCTGT
>CAZDLP010000001.1:2138-57874 GCA_964506565.1 uncultured Planctomycetia bacterium | reverse complement strand
TTTTCATTCTAAAGACGCGATCCCAGATTAAGAGATTATGAGTCCTAGCTAAGACAATGATTTATAATTGACATTATATATGTTTTTATGTTAATATAAGTGACAATTTGTTCAGTATGCCCGCATAGCTCAGTTGGTAGAGCAGGTCCCTCTTAAGGACAAGGTCCAAGGTTCGAGTCCTTGTGCGGGTACCACAAGTAAGGTTGTAGGTTTTATTGTAGTAATTTCGCGGATGTGGCGGAATTGGCAGACGCGCTAGTCTTAGGAACTAGTGGGGTAACTCGTGGGGGTTCAACTCCCTCCATCCGCACCATGTACCATTCGAATTTGCCTTTAGGTGGTATATGCCTTGAACCAGAGTTGCAAAGTAACGCGTGGTTTAAGGCAAATTTTCGGGTACATGGCAAGCCATTCTTTTTTTGCCCTTCGATGTAGCCACTCTGGTAGGGCTACGAAGGAATGAAAAGCTCTTACGAAGCTCCACCGGAAAGCTAGCACACAAGAGTCAAGACAGGGCAATTCTACTTTGCTGATTAAACATACAGGTGTTATTTGATAATCCAAGCGGGTGTAGCTCAGTTGGTAGAGCATCACGTTGCCAACGTGATTGTCGTCGGTTCGAACCCGATCACCCGCTCCATTTTTTTAATCTAATAAGGAGAGAGATGTAGCGTATGAAGATGCTTGAATTTTTGGATAAGAATGCTATTACAGCAGACATTGTATCTGCAAAGAAGGAAGATGTTATAACCGAATTAGTTGACCTGCTCTCAAAAGTCCACCCGATAAAGGATAAAAAATCTCTGATTGATACACTTATGAACAGAGAGCAACTTGGTTCAACAGGGATAGGCCAGGGCATAGGCATACCTCACGCAAAATCAAGCGTGGTAAAAAATTTAGTTGCGGCTCTTGGTATTTCACGTACTGGTGTAGATTTTGACTCGCTGGATGGTGAGCCAACTTATATATTTCTGTTACTAGTCGCACCGGAAGATGCCGCAGGCCCCCACCTTAAGGCACTGGCAAAGATATCCCGCATGCTTCAGGATAAATTCATTCGCGACTCTCTTACATCAGCAAAAAATAAAGATATTATCTTTGATATCATAAGACAGGAAGACGGAAAGTCTTAATTGTGGGTAAAAAGATAAGGCTAAAAAAGAAGGTATCGCAGTTTCTAAAGCCGTTTAAGTGGTTTTATCCTGGTATGGGGGTGAAGCGCTGGCTTATCTTATCGTTTATAGGGATAGTACTTATTGTAGCTGGTGGTCAATTTCTCGCGGGCCCAACAACACTTTTCAGGGCTGTCGGCATCCTTTATATGTTTCTTGGGATAGTCATAATCGCATTTGGTATAAAGCAGATAATATTTACTTTTATCGGCGTTGTCTTGCCTGAGCGCGAAGAAGAGCTTGTGGATCTGGTCTACCAGAAGAAGCATCTTGTAAGAGGGCTCAAGATAGCGACAGTTGGAGGGGGCACAGGATTATCTACTCTACTTCAAGGGCTAAAGCAGCATACTAGCAATCTGACCGCTATAGTTACTGTAGCTGATGAGGGTGGATCTTCAGGCAAACTTAGACAAGATTTTGATATATTGCCCCCTGGTGATATACGAAACTGCCTTGTGGCTCTCGCGGATACAAGCCCTTTAATGGAAGAGTTATTTCAATATAGGTTTGATAAAGAGTCCGCATTTAGCGGACATAGTTTCGGTAATATTTTTATCCTGGCTTTATCGCGGGTAACCCAAGGTTTTGAGAAGGCTGTTCAGGCAGCCAGTAAGATTCTTGCTATCAGAGGGCGCGTTGTTCCTTCTTCATTGAATAAAATAAGATTAGTCGCTGAGTTAGAAGATGGTTCTATCACGTTAGGCGAGGAGAACATAACAACAAGGAGCAATAAAAGCCCTATTAAGAGAATATCCCTGCAACCTTTGCATTGCGAATCTACGGTAAGCGCGATCGAGGCCATTAAAGACGCGGATGCTATTATATTAGGGCCAGGTAGTTTATACACCAGCATTATACCGAATTTATTAGTAGGCTCTATAGCTGAGGTGATAAATGATTCCTCAGCTATAAAAATTTACGTCTGTAATGTTATGACGCAGCAGGGCGAAACAGATTATTACAAGGTCAGTGAACATATAAAGGCTTTATATAATAATACGCAATTACGCCGTATAGATTATGCGGTAATAAATAATTCCACGATATCAAAGACATTGGCAGGGCGTTACGCGACTCAAGGTTCTTATCAGGTAGAGGTGGATATAGATGAGATTAAAAGATTAGGCATAATATCGGTAGAGGATAACTTTACAGTCGTGGGCGAACAGGGTAAAAAGGAATACTTAAGACATAATCCTCGTAGGCTTGCTATGGCTATTATGGATATAATATCAATAGCAAAGACAGAGGCAGCGCATCAGTAGAAGCGATAAGATTGAAAAGAACAGAGCGCCGATATGGAAAATAAGACCATAGAAAAAAATATAGTGATTAAGAGCAAGCAGGGCTTGCATGCCCGCCCGGCGGCCCTATTTGTACAGATCGCCAATAAGTTTGACAGTGACATCTTTGTTGTAAAAGATGGCGAAGAAGTAAATGGTAAATCGATAATGGGCATCCTGATGTTGGCAGCGGAAAAGGGCGCAAAGGTTTGTCTGAAAGCTATTGGCACAGATGCTGAAGAAGCGGTTATAGAGCTTGAGAAGATACTATTGTCAGAGAGCCAGGATTTATTTGACCTTAAATAGAGAGGGTTTTTAAAGGATGTTTAAAGGTATCGCGGCATCTCCGGGTATAGCTACGGGGAAAGTGTTTCTTTATAACAGTGAAGATGTAAGGGTTCCGTGTTTTAAAATTAAGATTACGGATATCCCTAGTGAGATCGCACGTTTTGAAGAAGCTCTTATAAAGACCCGTTCTGAGATAATCGCTATACGAAATAACATCGCCTCTGAGATGGGCATAAAACACGCGGAGATATTCAATGCCCATCTTCTTGTTCTTGAGGACAGGATGATTATAGACGAGATTGTAACCCGTTTAAGGAGCCAAAGGTACAATATAGAGTATATATTTGAAGATGTATTACACAAGTACATAAGTGCTTTCCAGAAGATGGATGATGAATATCTCAAGGAGCGGATATCGGATATTGAAGATGTGGGCAAACGGCTTATTAGAAATCTTCTTGGAAAGGAAAAGCAGACTCTTCTAAACCTCCCACCCCAATCTGTAGTAGTTGCGTATGATCTCTCGCCCAGTGATACAGCCACTATGCATAGAAAGCATGTTATAGCTTTTGTTTCTGATATAGGCGGGAAAACATCCCATACCGCGATTATGGCTAAATCTCTTGAGATTCCGGCTGTTGTCGGGCTTGAGAACATAACAGAAAATGTTAAAAATGGGGATATAGTAATAGTTGATGGAACCTCCGGTATTGTTTATGTAAATCCAAGCCGTAGTGTACTTTCTCAATATCTCAGAGAACAAAAGAAGCTGGAAAAATTCAACACAGAGCTCCAGGAACTAAAGACCCTACCTGCCCAGACAAAGGACGGCCATCGTATAGAGCTTGGTGCTAATATAGAATTATCCGATGAGATACCAGCTGTATTATCATATGGCGCAGAAGGAATAGGACTTTACAGGACAGAGTATTTTTATATGAACCGTCAGGGCTTGCCAACGGAGGAAGAACACTATAGGGCATATAGGAATGTTGTTGAGAAAATAAAGCCTAACGCGTTAACGATAAGAAGTCTTGATCTTGGTGGGGATAAATTTCTTTCGCAATTAGACGTTCCTAAGGAGATGAATCCTTTTCTTGGTTGTCGTGCGATACGTTTAAGCCTTGCCCGGCCGGAGCTTTTTAAGATACAGCTTCGCGCTATACTGCGTGCGTCAGCGTATGGCAAAGTAAGGCTGATGTATCCTATGATATCAGGCATGGAAGAATTAGAGGCAGCGAATGTATGCCTTGAGGAGGCAAAGCAAGAGCTTAAATCCAAAAAAATAGCTTATGGTAGAGATATGGAGGTTGGGGTCATGATAGAGGTTCCCTCGGCTGCTATTATCGCGGATATATTAGCGACTAAGGTCGATTTTTTTAGTATTGGAACAAATGATCTTATCCAATACGCCTTAGCTGTAGATAGGGTAAATGAAAAGATAGCCTATCTTTATGAGCCTGCGCATCCCGCGGTATTAAGATTAATAAAAAATATAATTGATGCGGGCCATTCAAAAGGTATCTGGGTAGGGATGTGTGGAGAGATGGCGGGAGAGCCGAAATTTACACCACTTTTATTGGGTCTTGGCCTGGACGAATTTAGTGTGCCGGCGCCATCTCTTTTAAAGATCAAGAAGGTTGTGCGATCTGTAAGGTACGATGAGGCAAAGAGTTTGGTAGCTGAGGCGTTAACCCTTTATACGGGTAGGGATATAGAGGCACTTGTATCTAAAAGATTTAAGGATATTGTATTTAAAACCGAGAATTAATATTTATGAAGACGATAATACTCGCAGCGGGATATGCTACAAGGCTTTGGCCTCTTACGCTAAATATGCCTAAACCACTCCTGCCTATAGGTAAAAAGCCTATGGTTGAGCATATCCTTTTAAGGCTTGAGGGAATAGAGAAGGCAAGGGATATCTATATCGTTACGAACACCAAGTTTGTCAAGAATTTTAAAGACTGGAAAAATAATTATCGCAGCGGTAAAAAGATATCTATTATAGATGATGGCATGAAGACGCTCGAGGATAGAAGAGGCTCTATCGGAGATATAATTTTTTCTATAAATAAAAAAAAGATAGATACTGATATTCTCGTGATAGCGGGAGATAATATATTCGATTTTAATTTGAGCGATTTTATAAGTAGAGCAAAGGAGAATTCTCCCAGCGCTACCATAGGACTATTTGATGTAGGAGATATAAGATCCGCAAAAGAATACGGTATTGTAGCGTTGGATAAAAAATGCAAGATAACCTTATTTCAGGAAAAACCCAAACAGCCAAAATCTACGCTTGCGGCTATGTGCTTGTATTATTTTCCTAAGCAGAAGATAAGGTTATTAAAGAAATATAAGGTAGATGGCAATCCCCTTGATCTGGCAGGTTCTTTTATCAAGTGGCTATCGCGCAAAGAATCTGTTTACGGATACACGTTTGTGGGAAGATGGCTTGATATCGGAGATAAGAAATCTTTGAAAAGAGCACAAAATTTAAAATGGAAAAAATAAACCTAAAAACCGAAACAGTTTTTTAATCGCAATAAAGTTATTTTAGTAGCGCTTAAAGAACCTTCTGGCGCTAATAGCTTATTAGTGGCTTTTAACTTGTTCGGGACAGTGGTTATGCAAAAACATTGATAACCGCATTACAATAGGAGGAGAAAAGAAATTGAAGAGAGGAAGACACCTTTTTACATCAGAATCTGTAACAGAAGGCCATCCGGATAAGCTATGTGATCAAATTTCAGACGCGGTACTCGACGCAATATATGAAAAGGATCCAAACGGCAGGGTTGCTTGTGAGACAATGGTCACTACCGGCCTTGCTATAGTAGCTGGCGAGATAACTACTGCCTGCTATGTTGAAATACCAAAGATTGTACGAAATACCATCAAAGACATAGGTTATACGAGCGCTGCTTTTGGCTTTGATTATCATACTTGTGGCGTAATAAGCGCTGTTCAGGAACAGTCACCGGATATAGCGTTAGGAGTCGATACAGGTGGTGCGGGGGACCAAGGTATGATGTTTGGTTACGCGACAGATGAGACCAAAGAGATGATGCCTATTTCTATAAGTCTTGCGCATAAATTGACGCGTAAACTTGCAGAAGTACGAAAAAAGAATGTTATTAATTATCTGCGTCCTGATGGTAAGAGTCAGGTAACGGTAGAGTATCATGAAAATCGCCCTAGTAGAATAGATTCTGTAGTAATCAGCGCTCATCATGACCATAGGGTGAAGATGGCGCAGATAAAAAGGGACATAAAGAAACTTGTTATTGATGCGGTTCTTCCAAAGGAGATGCTAGATAAGAATACTACAATATATATAAATCCCACAGGCAGATTTGAGGTTGGTGGCCCTCAGGGCGATACAGGTGTTACGGGAAGAAAGATAATAGTCGATACATATGGTGGCGTTGGAAGTCATGGTGGTGGCGCGTTTTCAGGTAAGGATCCGAGTAAAGTGGATCGCTCTGCTTCATACATGGCGCGCTATTTAGCAAAGAATGTAGTTGCCTCAAAGCTGGCTAAGAGATGCGAGGTGCAATTAGCTTATGCTATTGGCGTGGCAGAGCCTGTTAGTCTTATGGTAAATACACACGGTACAGGCAATATAAGTGATTTAAAAATACAGAAGCTGCTATGGGAGAATTTTGATCTTACGCCAAAAGGCATAATAGACTGTTTAAAGCTGAGAAGGCCTATA
Organism: uncultured Planctomycetia bacterium; assembly: GCA_964506565.1. Lineage (GTDB taxonomy): Bacteria > Omnitrophota > Gorgyraeia > JABMRG01 > JABMRG01 > JAUVHV01. The sequence continues at coordinate 51,407 of CAZDLP010000001.1, read as the reverse complement.
TATCGCCAGACAGCAGCTTATGGACATTTTGGAAGAGATGGCTTTACATGGGAAGAGACAGACAAGGCGAAATTATTGGCGCAGAAATCAAAAAAAATATAAATTAAGATTATTAATTTTATAACATAAAACAGGAGAATAGATGAAGTATGATATAAAGGATACAAAGCTTGCTAAAGAAGGCAAATTAAAAATAGAGTGGGCAGGCAAGGATATGCCGGTCCTTAAACTTATAAGGGAACGATTTAAAAAAGAGAAGCCGTTACGTGGTGTAAGACTTGCTTGCTGTCTGCATGTTACTACTGAAACAGCGAACCTTATGCTAGCGCTAAAAGACGGTGGCGCTGAAACCGCGCTCTGCGCCTCAAACCCATTATCGACTCAGGATGAGGTAGCTGCGTCTCTTGTTAAAGATTATGGAATAAGTGTATTCGCGATTAAAGGAGAGAACAATAAGACATACTACAAACACGCGAACGCAGCCTTGGATATAAAGCCGAATATTACAATGGATGACGGAGCGGATCTAGTTTCTGCTGTACATAAGGAGAGAAAAGATCTTGTAAAGTATATACTTGCTGGAACTGAAGAGACGACAACAGGCGTAATACGATTAAGGGCTCTTGAGAATAAAGGGCTCTTGCAATTTCCTGTTATCGCGGTAAACGACGCGAAGACAAAGCATTTTTTTGATAATCGTTACGGAACAGGTCAATCAACGATAGACGGTATATTGCGAGCTACTAACAAGTTGTTAGCAGGTTCAGTCTTTGTGGTCTGTGGTTATGGCTGGTGTGGCAGAGGTGTTGCTATGCGCGCGCGTGGCGCAGGCGCGAATGTTATTGTGACTGAGATAGACCCTCTATGCGCACTTGAGGCTACAATGGACGGCTTCAGGGTTATGCCCATTAAGCAGGCTGCTAAGATAGGAGATGTTTTTGTTACCTTGACAGGCAACACTGATGTTATAGCAAAGGATCACTTTAAATTAATGAAGGATGGTGCTATTGTAGCGAATTCCGGGCATTTTAATGTAGAGATAGATATCCCGGGCTTAAAATCGTTAAGCAAGAATATAAGAAAGATGCGCGATTGTGTAGAAGAGTTTACTCTAAAAAACGGCAAAAAGATTTATCTTCTGGGAGAAGGCAGGCTTATAAATTTAGCCAGTGCGGAAGGACATCCTGCTAGTGTAATGGATATGAGCTTTGCGAATCAAGCGCTTTCGGCAGAATATGTTGTTAAGCAATCTAATAATTTAAAGAAGCAGGTATATGCTGTGCCACAGGATATTGATGAAAATATAGCGCTTTTAAAGCTTCGCTCAATGGGCACAAATATAGATAAGCTTACGCCTAAACAGAAGAAGTATCTTAATAGTTGGGAGCTCGGTACTTAACCCGGTATTTGATACTCGGTGTTTGGTGCTAGGAAATAATATAAAAACTGAAAATCAGGATAATCGTTTTAGTGGTTTTGAACACTTTTTTAAAATTTGGGAGTCTATATGAAGATAGATGACTATTTAAGGCAGATGCTTGATAAAGGGGCTTCAGACCTTTATTTTAAGATAGCAAGTCCGCCTTGTTTTAGGGTAAATGATAAGCTGATATCTGCAGGAGGAGAAAAGATTGAGCCATTTGACCTGGATAGCATACTGGACTCCGTATTAACTGATGAGCAAAAGAAGCATTTTTTATCAACAAAGGAACTTGACGCGGCATATAGCATACCCGGATTAGGCAGGTTTCGGTTCAATGTTTACATGCAGCGCGGCACTAAAGCGATAACCTTTCGTTCTATAAAGATTAATATCCCATCTTTCGATGATTTAAATCTCCCCGTAGATGTTATGGAGAATCTTTCCTCTCAGCCCAGAGGGCTTGTACTCGTTACAGGTCATGCCGGAAGCGGTAAATCTACAACAATAGCGTCGATGATAGATTATATAAATACGAACTTTGATAAGAATATAATAACGATTGAAGACCCTATTGAATATGTCCATTCCGATAAAAAGAGTATAATTTCGCAAAGAGAGGTAGGCGCTGATACGATGGATTTTTCAAGTGCGTTGCGTCATGTTATACGACAGAGCCCCGATATTATCGTAATTGGCGAAATGCGTGACGTGGCGACCATGCAGACAGCTATAATGGCTGCTGAGACAGGCCACCTTGTATTTAGCACCTTGCATACTGTCGATGCGACACAGACAGTAGAGAGGATTATTAACTTTTTCCCCCCACACGCCCATAACCAAATAAAATTGCAATTATCCCAGCTTTTAAAGGGCGTGCTCTCCATGAGGTTGGTGCCAAGGTCTGATAAACCGGACAGGGTGCCTGCTTGTGAAGTCATGTTGGCTACGCCTACCATAAAGAAATATATAATGGAAGGAAAGAGCAACCAGCTCATGCCTGTGATAGAAAAAGGCAAGTTATTTGGCATGAGATCATTTAATCAAGCCCTTATGGAGTGGCTTAACAAATCTGTTATTAGCAAGGAATCAGCCCTAAATTATGCTTCTAATCCTGATGAATTGGCCCTTAAACTAAAGGACATCCTTTCAGGCGGTAACAATAATTTTTCTTAAGCTATAAAAGGTAAGTTCACTTAATATATAAGAGCAAGGAGTCGCGCAAATGGCAAGTATAGATATAAAAGAATTACTGCAATATGCTGTGGATAAGGATGCTTCAGATCTCCATCTTACAGAAGGGGTGCCGCCTACCTTGAGGATCGATGGGGCATTACAACATACAACTTACCCTGTTTTGACAAGAGATGAAAGTAAGAAAGCTATATATTCTATTTTAAATGATGACCAGAAAGTGAGATTTGAAACAGAGCTTGAGTTGGATATGTCGCTTTATATACCTGATCTTTCACGCTTCAGGGTCAATGTTCATATGCAGAGAGGTAGTGTAGAGGCGGCGTTTCGTGTTATACCTTCAAGGATAAAGACAACGGAAGAGCTCGGCCTTCCGCCTATTGTCGCTGATCTCGCGAGAAAACCAAATGGCCTGGTACTGGCAACTGGACCTACCGGTATGGGCAAGAGTACTACTCTTTCCGCTATGGTTGATATTGTAAACAGCGAAAGACAGAGTCTTATTATAAGCATTGAGGATCCGATAGAGTATGTTCATAAAAATAAAAAAAGCATTATAAAGCAGAGAGAGGTGGGTAGTGATACAAAGAGCTTTACAAGCGCGTTAAAGCACGCCCTGCGCCAGGATCCTGATGTTATTCTTGTAGGTGAGATGAGAGATTTAGAGACCATATCTACAGCAGTTACAGCCGCGGAAACAGGACACTTAGTGCTCAGTACACTTCATACCCCTGACGCGCCGCAGACGATAGATCGACTTATAGATATATTCCCCCCTCATCAGCAGAAGCAGATTATGATACAGCTTGCGGGTTGCTTGCAGGGCGTTATATGCCAACAGCTACTTCCAAGAAAGGATAATAATGGCCGGGTCGTTGCCTGTGAGGTCATGACAGGAACCCCAGCAGTAAGAAGCCTTATAAGAGAGCAGAAAACAGAGCAACTTGCTACTGTTATCCAGACAAACGCGCAACATGGGATGATAACAATGGATAAGACATTAAAAAAGCTATATGACGATGGAATAATAGATGAAGAAGTCCTAAAGTTCAGGACAAAAAATAAAGGGGAATTTGACAATTTATGAGTCCCGCGAAAAAAATTAAAAGAATAGCGGTATTGACCAGCGGCGGAGATTGTGCTGGCATGAATACCGCCCTAAGAAGCGTTGTCAGGACAGCTATCTATAATGGCATTAAGCCTTTTGCGGTAATGCATGGATATAAAGGGTTGATAGAGGATAACTTTGTAGAATTTAACAGGCGTTCTGTAAGCAATATTATGAATAGAGGCGGTACAGTAATAAAAACCGCACGTTCAGAAGAGTTTACGACTAAACGGGGCAGAGCAAAAGCTATAAATAATTTAAAGAAACATAAGATAGATGGGCTGGTAGTTATAGGTGGAAATGGATCATTTAAAGGGGCCCATCTTTTGTCCGCAGAATCGGATATAAGATGTATCGGTGTACCGGGAACGATAGACAATGATATTAATGGGACGGATTACTGCATAGGTTCTATTACCGCTGTCGGGGTAGCGCTTGATGCGATTGATAAGATACGTGATACCGTTACAAGCCTTGAAAGAATATTCGTAGTTGAGGTAATGGGTAGGGAATGCGGCTATATAGCAATGAGGGTAGCGCTTGCCGGAGGAGCGGAAGAGGTCCTGTTGCCTGAGATAAAGCCTGATTTTAAGAAAATATGTCAGGAAATAAAAGCTGCTCGTAAAAAAGGCAAGGTTAGCTGGATATTGGTAGTAGCTGAAGGTGCTGGCCACGGGCACAAGGTAGCCCACAATATTGAAAAGATGACAGGTTACGAAACACGGGTAATAGTGCTAGGGCATATTCAGCGTGGGGGCTCGCCTAATGCTATAGACAGGATACTCGCTTCCCGATTAGGCTCATCAGCGGTTACATCGCTGATAGAGGGTGAGTCAGATAAGATGGTAGGCATTATAGCGAACAAGGTAATATTAACCGGTTTTGCAGAGGCATGTAAAAAGAAGCAAGAGGCTGATCAGAATCTCTATAGCCTTCTTAAGGTATTGGAGGCTTAAAAGCAGCATATTTTATAAAAAACGGCCAATGTTTTTTTAATTGGCCGTTGAACTATTTATAGCAAAAAAGGAAAATTTTTATATGCTAGAACGAATGACTATACTTGTGTTGCAGCTCGGTGTCATAGTATTTGCGGCACGCGCAGGTGGAATACTATTTGAGAGGATGCGTATGCCCGCTATCATAGGTGAGATATCAGCGGGCATAATTATAGGGCCTTACCTTCTTGGTGGTATCTCAATACCTACGTTAGGTCACTGCATGTTTCCCATATATGGTAATTTCCCAATTTCGTCTGAATTATACGGTTTTACTACTGTAGCTTCTATTATCCTCCTATTCCTTGTGGGCCTTGAAACAGATATTGAGATGTTCGCGAAATATTCAGTAGCAGGATCTGTTGTCGGTGTTGGCGGCGTATTAGTATCTTTTCTTTTGGGGGACGCTGTCGCTGTTTTGTTCTCAAAGTACCTGTTTGGGATTCAGTTGGGATTTTCACATCCAATATGCCTCTTTCTGGGCGTTATATCTACAGCTACATCCGTCGGAATAACAGCGCGCATATTATCGGAACAGAGAAAACTGCAGTCTCCCGAAGGAGTGACAATAATATCCGGCGCGGTTATTGACGACATATTAGGCGTTATAGCTTTAGCTATCGTTATAGGCGTTGCTAAGAGTGGGCACATAGAATGGTCAAAAGTTTTGCTTATAGGTGGAAAATCTATAATTATATGGCTGGCCTTTACCTCGGCGGGCTTGTTTTTCGCTAGAGATATAAGTAATTTTTTAAAAAGATTCAAAGACACAACGACAATAACTATCATGGCTCTTGGATTAGCGCTTATAATAGCGGGCATATTTGAGAAGGCCGGACTAGCCATGATTATAGGCGCTTATGTTACGGGGCTTTCTTTATCAAGAACGGATTTGGATTATGTGATACAGGAAAAGCTTTCTTCCCTGCATAAGTTTTTCGTACCGATATTCTTTTGTGTTATGGGTATGATGGTTGATCTCTCTACTTTAATGTCGCGCAATATTTTTATTTTTGGTGTTATTTACACAATAGCCAGTATTCTTTCCAAGGTTATCGGATGCGGCTTTCCAGCCTTATTCTTGAATTTTAATTTAAGGGGCGCTTTGCGCATAGGCCTTGGCATGACTCCAAGAGGAGAAGTAGCGCTTCTTATGGCAGGTATTGGGTTATCAGCAGGTATGCTGAATCAGGAAACACTGGGCGTTGTAGTGATGATGACGATGATAACTACTCTTATTACACCTGTTATGCTTACTTCTTTGCTGAAATCAGATGCATCTACTGTTAAAAAATCAAAGCCTAAGAAACAGGTAAGCAAGATTATAGTATTTGATATGCCTACTTCCGATACATCAGAACTGGTTTTGAGCAAGATTGTGTTAGCGCTTCATAACGAAGGCTTTTATGTACACAGGCTCGACACAGGGGCTAGGAGCTCAAAATTGTACCAGATAAGAAAGGATAGCGTGTCAATCGGCATGCGCACTACTGATGAGTTTATAGAGTTTGATTGCAAAGCTGAGGATGTTATTTTTGTAAATACCCTTGTTTATGAAGTTCTCTGCGATTTGGAAAATACCATGAGACAGCTCCAGACGCTTACAGACCGTTCTTCTATAGGTAAAAAGATTTTTGGTAAACCGGATGATAGGTCAAAGAGGAAAAGAGATATCGCTAAAAGGATAAATCCAAATGCGGTTGAGGCCAGGCTTAAAGGGGTATCAAAACAGGAAATAATAGAGGAGATGGTCGATCTTGTTATACGGTCCGGGCAGCTTGAATATGGTAAAAAGGAGAAAGTCCTTAAAAGCATCTTAGAGCGAGAAAAGACCATGTCAACAGGTATGCAATATGGGATAGCGATTCCTCACGCAAAAACTAACGCGGTAAAAGAAGTCGTATGTGCTATAGGAATAAAAAGACAGGGCGTCGATTTTCAGTCTTTAGATGGTGAGCCCTCTAAAATTTTTGCAATGATACTCTCCCCAAGAGGTGTGGCTGGCCCACATATAAGATTTATGGCAGATATCAGTCAATTGTTCATGGATGTCGGATGTAGAAAAAGACTGGTTGAAGCAGAAGATAATCAACAGCTTTACAGCATACTTATTGAGCCGACCGTTTAAGAAGTACAAGAGCTATTATAAAGAATACTATATTAGAAAGATGTGCGGCAACAATAGGTGGCAACAGGCCACCTTTTCCCATAGCAAGTACAAAATATATTGAGCCGTAATATAACAGGCCAATTGTAATGCTTACACCTATTCCCGCCATTGCGCCACCCCTGCTTGTAGTCAAAGCGAACGGTATCCCAATAAGCATTATTATGATAGAGACGAGAGGAAGAGCGCTCTTGAAGTAGAGATCGGTCTTTAAACTATTTAACATCTTGGGGTTCTGGCCCGAAAGCCTTTTAATATAGCTTTTTAATTCTCTATAGCTCATATAACCTGTCTGTAGTTCGTATTTTAAGAGATCCTTAGGTGTTTCAAGAAATTTTAGGGCTTTTTTCTTAAATACCAGTGGGTTGCCTATTGTTTCTTCCGATCTGTTGAACCTGTAAATTATGCAGTCATAAAAAACCCATCTTCCATTTTCCCAGGTAGCACTTGAAGAGAGTATCTTTCTGCGAAGCCTATGCTGATTGTCACGTTCGATTATAATTATCCCGGTTAATTTATTTTCTGTGGGGTTAAAATCCTGAGCGTATATAAGATGATTGTTTTTTCCGTATACTGCCAAGTCCTTTACGATTTTAAGTTGAGCGTTTGTGTCATAGGTCTTTTCCATGTATTCAGATTTTATCCTATCTGCGGTTAGAATACCTTTTGGTACAGCATTTTCATTAACGATGAAACTTATAAGGCTTAGCATTATCGCGACAGCAAAAACCGGAATAAGCAGTTGGCTTATGCTTATGCCGCATGCCTTTGCAGCGGTAAGTTCATTATTTTTGTTGAGAGTGCTGAGCATGTAGACTACAGAAAGCAGGGCTGCAATAGGAACTGTCTGGACAAAGATAAGAGGCGTAAAAGAACTGTAATATTGAAAAAGTATGCCGATAGGGACCTTGTTTCGTAATATCTCATCTAAATGTCCAAATATATCCATAATGACGTAAAGAAGCATAAACAGAAAAAGGCAATATGCCAGCGGCAGCAAGAATTTTTTTAAAAGATAACGGTCAAGTATTTTCACCCTGCTAAATTCTCCTTAGTACTTATCCTGTCAATTTTGATTTAACAGGGCTCATTGCTCTATCACAGTGAATGTCAGTATAGCGCCAACGAATAGATATATTATGTTGGCAATCCAAACTCCTACTATAGGTGGCAATATATTTCGCAAAGCCAGTGCCATACCACCAAAGAGTAGAAGGTAATAGACTAGTAGAATCATGAGGCTTATTGCGAAGCCTATCGATTTTTCACGTTTTTTTGTATTTATAGCCAGAGGTAAAGCTACAAGGACAAAGACGAAGCTTGAAAATGCCATGGCAATTTTTCTATGGATTTCTGTAAGCATTTCACGCGTCTCCTTTTTTACGTGATCTGATATGATCCCTGTAGCTTTTAAGCTAGCTATTTCGTCTTTGAGCTCCCTGATATTCATATCTTTGAATTTTTTCCTGAATTTGCCCTTAGAGAGGCTTTTTTCTAAATCCAGAGTCATGCTATATGTTTTAAAACTTAGTTTATAAAATGTGCTAGGGTCATCAGGCTTCGGCTCATCCGCTGTACCATCTGTTAGTTTTAATGTTATTGTATTTCCATTAGGATGTGTTATAAAATTGCCGCTTTTAGCTATAATGGTCCGCGTAGGACCTTTTTCCCCAAGCTGATATATTAGTACGCCTTTAAGTGTATTGCCATCAACGCTATTTATGCGCACGATGTAGCCTTTAAAGCTTTTGATAAATGTGCCGGGTTCCAGGTACGCCGAGGGATTTTTTAAGGCGGCACCCTTTACAAGTTTTATAGACGCGAAATGGGAAGCGGGTAATACCTTGTCATTTAAGTAGACAGACCCAAGGCTTATCATAAAAGCTATTATTAATATAGGAAGGCCGATTTTGTACAAGCTTATGCCACTTGCTTTCATCGCGGTTATTTCGCTATCTGAAGCAAGCCTTCCAAAGCAGAGTACGGTAGCTGTTAGTATCGCCATGGGTATGGTATAACTCAATATATAAGGTATGAGATAGAAAAATAGTTTTATTATATCCCGTATATCCGCACCCTTATTTAGCAATAAGTCCGCAAGCTGGAGCATGTTACCTATTAATAGTACAAAGGTAAATACCCCCAATGTGCCCAGTAGGGGGCCTAGAGTCTCTTTTATTATATAATTTCTTAGTATTTTCAACTAAATACCTTTGGTCAAAGTTAGCACAGATACTGAGCTGGCACCGTTTTTACTTAATATCCTCGAACATTCGTTTATTGTTGTGCCTGTAGTAAACACATCATCAATAAGGAGAACATCTCTGCCCATAAAAGATGTTGTGTTTCCCGGAACAAATGCACCCTTTAAATTTTTTAGCCTCTCTGTCCTTTTAAGGCTTATCTGTTTATCGGTTCGCTTCTGTTTTATAATAGACCCCTTTGCGTATCCCACATTAAGTCGTAGCGAGAGTTCTTTAGCCAATACATCAGACTGGTTGAAGCCCCGCCTTCTCTCATCTGATATATGCATGGGTACTGAAGCTATTATATCTATATCCTGATACTGTATACAGTTAGTAGTGAATCCATATAAGAGTTCTGCAAGTGTATTTTTAAGGCATAGTTTCCTATGATATTTGAACTTGCGTACAAGCTTTTTTATGAATCCCTCGTATGAGTAGCAGTGCCATGCATGCTTAAAAAAGGAGTTTTCATTAGCCAAGGTGCAAAGAGAAGGGGAGTTTAGTTTGAGTTTTTCAAAGCAGTCCCGGCAGAGGTAAATCTTACTTTGATAGGGAAGATTCTTTCCGCAACCCTGGCAAAGTATAGGAAAAACCAGATTTAACGCTGCTTGTGATATTTCATAGGCAAACTGCCTCATATCTCGATAATATACCATCAAAAAACTTCATTGTCAACGAGGTTTGTTGTATTAAGAATAAGAAACAGCTTCGTTTTTTTAACTCGCGTAAATCATGCAAAAATAATACTTGCATATATCCTATTTTTACATATAATAGTCAGTAACCTTCCTTAAATAAAATAAATAATTGATATAACTAGAAAGGAGCATAAGACAGTGGGATTTATAACATCTAAGGGTTTGTTTGAGAAAGCTTTAAAAGAGGGGTATGCGGTAGGCGCGTTCAACGTAAACAACATGGAGATCGTTCAAGGCATAACAGAGGCAGCGAAAGAAAAGAACGCGCCACTTATTTTGCAGGTTTCCGCAGGCGCTCGCAAGTATGCTAAACATGCTTACCTTGTTCACCTTATTCAGGCTGCGATGGAAGATACGGCACTTGATATTGTGCTGCATCTTGACCATGGAGAAGATTTTGAGATATGCAAGGCATGTATTGACGGCGGATTTACATCTGTTATGATAGACGGTTCGCAGCACCCGCTAGAAGAGAATATGCGCCTTACAAAACAGGTCGTTGATTATGCCCATCCCAAGGGCGTTGTAGTAGAGGCTGAGTTAGGCCGTTTAAAGGGTGTCGAGGATAATATATCTGTCTCTGAGAAAGATGCTATCCTCACAGATCCGGATGAAGCGGTAGCGCTTGTAAAAGAAACAGGCTGTGATTCTTTGGCTATCGCTATAGGGACAAGCCACGGAGCTTATAAGTTTAGCGGAGAACCGAAGCTTTATTTTGACAGATTAAAAGAGATACAGGACAAGCTTCCGGGTTTTCCATTAGTTCTTCATGGCGCTTCAAGTGTTTTGCCTAATTTGGTCAAAATCTGTAATGAGCATGGTGGTAAGCTTCCCGGGACTCAAGGTGTTCCGGAAGACGCTATAAGCAAAGCAGCTGGCATGAATGTCTGCAAGGTAAATATTGATACAGATCTCAGGCTCGCGATGACAGCTACGATAAGAGAAGCGTTTGACAAGAACCCTGAAAATTTTGATCCGCGTAAGTATCTAGCGCCGGCACGCCAGGCGATTAAGGACGTTGTCAGCCACAAGCTCGATATACTTGGCTGTGTAGATAAAGCGTAGAATATGACTAGCGCCTATATCTCCAAATATATAGAAGATACCTATATAGAGATGATACTTAGATTCGCTATTGCTGCAGAGTATAAGGATAGTGAGATAGGATGTCATATTATACGGGTAAGTGATTATTCTATGGCAATAGCAAGGGCGCTGAATTTCTCGGCAAAGAAGTTAAAGGTTGTAAGATTTGCATCTATCATGCATGATATAGGCAAGATCGGGATTCCGAGCGTTATATTACATAAGAAAGATCTTACTGCAAAGGATTATGACAAGATAAAAGAGCATACCAAAATCGGTGGTAGGATTTTTTCAGGCTCTTTATCGCCTATACTAAAAGTAGCAGGTGAGATAGCGCTTTATCATCATGAATGGTATGACGGTAGCGGCTATCCGTTAGGGCTTAAAGCAAGGAAGATACCGCTATATGCGAGAATAGTAACATTAGCAGATGCCTTTGACGCGATAGTCTCTGAGAGATCCTATAAGAAATCCGAAACCATAGATAAAGCGATTGAGGTAATAAAGAAGCGCAAAGGAACGCAGTTTGATCCGGGTATAGTAGATGCTTTCATGAAGGCGCTTCCTTCCATAAGAGAGACATTAAAAGCTACTCATACAATAGACGATTTTCTAAAAGAGAACAAAAGATTTCTTGCAACATAGAAAGTATATCAGTCTGCAAGGAGTCTCATTAGAATCCAGTTTTACAATAACGGTTTCTCAAAAAGGTTTAGGAGTTAAAGGGCATGACTAAAGAGCTTGTATTCGGAATATTCGGAGGCTTAGGGCTATTTATCTATGGTATCCACCTTATGGGTGATGGCCTTCAGAGAGTCGCGGGGGACAAGTTTCGCAATGTATTAAAAGCGTTTACATCTCATCCCATAAAAGGAGTGTTAGTAGGAGCTGGAATAACAGCGCTTATTCAGAGTTCGAGTGCTACGACAGTGATGGTAGTTGGTTTTGTAAATGCCGGGCTTATGACATTTGTACAATCCCTAGGTGTTATATTCGGCGCTAATATAGGTACTACCATAACAGCACAGATTATAGCATTTAAGCTTACTGATTATGCCCTACCTGTTATAGGCGTAGGCATGATATTAAATATATTTGCCAAGAAAAGATTCTGGAAATTTTTAGGGCTCTTCTTTTTAGGGTTTGGAATTTTATTTCTAGGTTTAAATATAATGACGAGTGTAGTCAAGCCATTTGCCAACAATCCTGCCGTTATAAATGCCTTTGTTTCTATTAATAATAGGGTTCTGTATGGTGTGTTGATAGGCGCTGCGATAACAGGACTTATACAAAGTTCCAGTGTTACTGTGGGCATTATATTAGGTTTAGTTTCTATAGGACTTATTGATATAGATGGCGCTATACCTATAATACTAGGAGCTAACATAGGTACGTGTGTTACTGTCATGTTAGCCTCTGTAGGCACCAGTATATCTGCGAGGAGAGCAGCAGTAGCACACCTTTTATATAATATAATAGGTGCCGCATTATTTCTTATTGCTCTTAAGCCTTTTACAGCTTTGATTACTCATACTTCTTCCAGTGTTGTTAGACAATGTGCGAATGCTCATACCATAATGAAGGTAATAGAAGCATGTATATTACTCCCTTTTATTGGGCTTTTTGCAAAACTAGTTGAGAAAATCGTTCCGGGTAAAGAGGTTCTTATAGAGACAGGGCCCAAGTATTTGGAAAAACATTTGATAAATACACCTGTATTTGCGTTAGATGCGGCGACAAAAGAGATAGTGGTAATGGCTGATCACGCGAAAGAGATGGTAGCGGAAGCAGCTGACGGATTTATAAATAGTAACGAGAAGGCATTAAAGAATCTGCCGAAGAGAGAAGAGGCTCTTGATAATCTCCAGGAAGCGGTAACGGATTACCTTACTTCACTTACGCAGCGTGACTTGAGTGAAGAGGAGTCGCGAAGAATACCCGCGTTATTGCATTCTGTAAATGACATAGAGAGGATAGGGGACCACTCTGAAAATTTGATGGAACTTGCGATAAGAAGGATAGAAGGAAATCTCCCATTTACCAAAGATGCTATCGATGAAGTGAAACTTATGCTTGGCAAGATCGACAGTATGTTAGATGGCGCCATAAAGGCCCTTACTACAAATTCTGTTGAAGACGCGGAAAAAGTCCTATTAACTGAAGACGAGGTAGATGATCTTACTGAAAGGTTGCGGCAGAATCATATAGACAGGCTCGGCAAAGCGTCATGCAATGTCCGCTCAGGTATAGTTTTCCTTGATATAATAAGTAACCTTGAGAAGATAGGTGATCATATCGCTAATGTTGCCCAGGCAGTAATAGGCAAGCTTCAGTGGGATACAGCGCGCCAATAGTATTTTATAAGGAATTTTTTTATATGGAATGTAAGGTAAGCCAGAATAAGAAGATATGCAACTGTAGTTATGAGCCGTGCAGCAGAAAAGGCATATGTTGCGAGTGCATAGCGTATCATAAGAATAATAATGAGCTTCCTGCCTGTTATTTTTCTGATGACATCGAAAAGACCTACGATCGTAGTATAGAGAATTTCATAAGACATTACAAGGGTTAGATATGCTCAAGACAATTCTCGCGGAATTGAGAATTCACGCGCCATTTACGATATTTGGCGCTCTAAGCGGTATCGCTCTGATGTGGGCATTCAGGAATATGCCTGAGGCGATGGCACACAGGGCTTTTTATATTTTTCATCCTCTCCACGTTGTTCTAAGCGCTCTTGTAACATCTTCTATGTATCAACGCTATAAATGTCATGATCCTCGATTAAAGTGTAATCTATTTACTTTGCTTTTGGTAGGATATTTTGGATCTGTTGGCATAGCCACCCTTAGCGACTCGATTATACCTTTTTTAGGTGAAACCCTTCTTGACTTACCTAATCGGCGTATGCATTTAGGTTTTATCGATCAGTGGTACCTGATAAATCCTGCTGCTGTAATAGGGGTCGCTATAGGGTATTTTTGGCCAAGCACAAAATTTCCGCATTCAGGCCACGTTCTTCTAAGCACATGGGCGTCATTGTTTCATGTTATCATGGCTTTGGGAGTAGCTGTTTATTGGTATGCATATGTAGTTATCTGCATATTTCTGTTTATAGCTGTATGGTTGCCATGTTGCATAAGTGATATTGTATTTCCGCTCCTGTTTGTAGGCAAGGAAGACAGAAAAAAAATCTGCCCACATTGCACCTGATCTTGATGTTTGTTTGTAGTTGCGATGAAAGATCTCAAACTTTAAAACCTATTTTACCATGCCTAAAAAATACTCCACATATTTAAAACAACGCTTTGGCGGGCGTGTCCACAAGGTCAGTGTGGATGCTGGCTTTTCCTGTCCCAACAGGGACGGAAAATTGAGTCAAGATGGATGTATCTATTGCGACAATAAGTCATTTAGTTTTCAGAACAGAGGCTATAAAAACTTCTCTTTGGAGGCGCAGATAGAACAAGGCATAGAAGCGATGAGAAGGAGGTTCAAGGCGGAAAAATTTATCGTATATTTCCAGACACATACAAACACTTATGCGCCAGTAGATGAATTGAGGCGCAAGTATGACGCGGTAAGAAAATTTAAGGATATTGTAGGAATAGCTATCGCCACCAGGCCGGATTGTGTGGATGAGGATATACTGAAACTTATCGCGGATTACGCCGGAGATTACGAGGTATGGGTCGAGTATGGCCTGCAAAGTATCCACAATAAGACCCTAGAAACTATTAATAGAGGCCATGGTTATACGGATTTTTTGAATGCTTTTGACGCTACGCGTAAATATCCCATAAAGATATGCGCTCATATTATACTTGGGCTTCCAGGTGAAACAAAGCAGATGATGCTAGAGACAGCTAGAGAGATGTGCAGATTGAGGATAGATGGCATAAAACTACACCCCTTGCATATCATCAAGGGAACTAATCTGGAGAAGATGTATTTACAAGGTCTATACCTGTCTTATCCGTTAGATGATTATAAGGAATTACTGTCAGGGTTTATCGAATGTTTGTGGGTGGATACGATTATTCAGGGCCTTGGCGCTTATTGTCCAAGAGGCATGCTGGTATTGCCTGATTGGCTGCAAAAGGCCAATGCGCTAAGCCGTGGGCTTGCCGCGACTTTTTAATCTTTACTAATTATCCGGCATTATGTTATAATAATTTCTCTTAAACCCCATATTATTTAAATGGAACAAACAAGATTAAAACAGACCCCCTTATTTAAGCTACACGATGATCTAAGCGCTAAGTTCGCGCCTTTTGGAGGCTGGCTTATGCCTATTCAATATGAAGGGATTATCGCCGAGCACAATTGGACCCGTGAATCCGCGTCTCTATTCGATATATGTCATATGGGGGAGTTTATTATCCATGGCGACGCCATAGGAAGCGGTTTGGATAATATAGTTACATTTAATGTCTCAACTCTGCCATTAGGAAGCTGTAAATACGGTTTTATGCTTAATAAAGAAGGCGGCATAATAGATGACTTGATAGTATACAGGCTTGAACAGGAAAAATTTATGCTTGTTGTAAATGCTGCTACAAGGTGTAAAGATTTTAATCATATCAAAAGTAACCTCTCTACGGAAGCCACATTAGATGACATATCGGATCATACCGCGAAGCTCGATCTCCAAGGGCCTGTATCGCGGGATGTCCTGACTGGATTTCTTGGTCCGAATATTTTGGCCCTAAAATATTTTAGTTTTTTGGAGTTAACGATCCTAAATAAAAAGGCTATTGTCAGCCGTACCGGTTATACCGGCGAGCTAGGGTTTGAGATATATATAGATTCGGAGCAGGCTTTAGAACTGTGGAATAGGCTGCTTAAGAGTGAAAAAGTAAGGCCGGCAGGTCTTGGCGCCAGGGATACTCTACGCCTTGAAATGGGACTGCCCTTATATGGACAGGACATAAGTGAAGATACAACGCCTTTAGAAGCAGGCCTTGATAGATTTGTGGATTTTAAGAAGGATTTTATCGGTAAAGATATCCTTTTAGAGCAACGGGAGCAGGGGCTCAATAAAAAACTTGTATCATTTATTTCAGATACAAGACGCAGCCCACGTCATGATGATAAGATTATATCAGAAAAAAAAGAAGTAGGCCAGGTTACAAGCGGATCATTCTCACCAAGCCTTGGTTTTGGCATAGGCATAGGTTATGTGGAGAATGGCTATGACTGGCTGGGTTTAAAGATCGCTGTAAAGAATTATAGGTCAGAGCTTGCAGCTCAAATAACGGATAAACCATTTTACAAGTCAGGGAGTGCGCGCAAATGAATATACCGGAAGGATTGTTGTACACGAAGGAACATGAATGGGTAAAGATTGAAGGCGCCTTAGCGCTAATCGGCATAACAGATTACGCGCAGAATTCTTTAGGCGATATTACGTTTGTAGACCTGCCTGAAGAAGGCACTGAGATAAAACAGACAGATACGCTTGCGACAGTAGAATCTGTTAAGGCGGCTTCAGATGTTTATATGCCGTTATCAGGCAGGGTAAAGAAGCTAAATCAGGATATAGTAGACGCGCCGGAAATTGTTAACCAGTCACCTTATGAGAAAGGCTGGTTTGTTGCTATTGATATAACAGATGAAGCGGAGAAGGATAGTCTCATGACTGCTTCGGATTACAAAAATTATGTAGAAGGGCTAGCTTAAGTGACCTATATTCCCCATACAAAAGAAGAGACCAAGGAGATGCTTGACGCGATAGGCATATCCTCCATAGGCGAGTTATTTAAGGATATAAGCCCTAATCTAAGACCTAAGTCTTTTGATATACCTAAGGGCAAGTCAGAATTTGAAGTAATAGAGCATATGAATGAACTCGCGTCAAAGAACGCGACATATCTTACGAATTTTATCGGGGCGGGTTTTTACGATCACTATATCCCGGCCGCGGTAGACGCTATTATCGGCCGGCCTGAATTTTACACAGCTTATACACCATATCAGTCCGAATCCTCACAAGGCTGGCTACAGTCTATTTATGAGTACCAAAGCGCGATATGTGAGCTTACAGGCTTGGATTACGCGAACGCGTCTTTATATGATGGAGGCACAGCCCTGTACGAAGCGGCCATGATGGCTATACGGGTTACCGGCAGAAATAAGATAATAATGGACAGCGGCGTGAGCCTTATATACAGAACCATGCTTTATACATATACGTCAAATCTTAATATAGAGTTTATAGAGACCCCTGTAGTGCATGGCCAAAGTTCACGTGATGAGATATACAAGCACCTTGATGAAAAGACAGCGGCTGTTATAGTTCAGAATCCTAATTTCTTTGGTGCGATTGACGACCATTCAGATGTTATAGAAAAGGCCCATTCATTTGGCGCGTTGGCGATAATGAGTATCTATCCGTTATCATTAGGTGTGCTTAAGACTCCAGGCGAGATGGGTGTTGATATAGCCACAGGAGAGGGGCAAAGTTTAGGTATTCCGCTTTCCTTCGGAGGGCCTTATCTGGGGATTATGGCTTGCAAAAAGGATTATGTCAGAAAGATGCCGGGCAGGATTGTCGGTGCCACGACTGATAAGGATGGAAAGAGAGGCTTTGTTTTAACGCTGCAGGCAAGAGAGCAGCATATAAGGCGGGAGAGAGCCACGTCGAATATATGCTCAAACGAGGCGTTATGCGCCTTGAGGGCATCGATATATGTTTCACTTTTAGGCAAAGAGGGTATCGTAGAGCTCTCAAAGCTTAATCATGATAAGAGTGAATTCGCGAAAAATATACTTGGAAAGATATCCGGTGTGGAGGTTAAAAGGAGCTCGCCCACATTTAATGAATTTACGCTTGTTCTTAATAAGAATGCTGATGTTGTGGTGCAAAAGATGATAGATAAGGGGTTTGCCGCGGGCTTTCCATTGGGGAGATTTTACAAGGGTATGAACAATTATCTTCTCGTGGCTGTTACAGAGAAGAGGACAAAAGAAGAGATAGAAAAATTCGCGGAAACATTGGAAAAAATATTATGCGATTAATATATGAAAAGAGCGTAAAGGGAAGAAGGGGTTTTAAACTGCCTCAGTCCGATGTAGCTAAACAGCAGGAGATGCCTGCTCAATATAGCAGAAAATGTAAGGCTAATCTCCCTGAAGTCTCTGAGCTTGATGTTGTGCGCCACTTTACTAATTTATCACGCATGAACTTTTCAGTGGATAGTAATTTTTATCCGCTAGGTTCCTGCACAATGAAATATAATCCAAAATTTACAGAAAAGGTAGTAAATATCGCCGGTTTTTTGGAGCTTCACCCTCTTATTCCACAGCTTTTAGGCGGCGGAAGGCTTACGCAAGGGGCGCTGGAAATAATATATAATACAGAGAAGCTTCTTTGTGAGATTACAGGCATGGAGGCATTTACCATGCAGCCATTGGCAGGTGCTCATGGAGAGCTTACAGGTGTTATGCTTATCGCGGCATATCACAAGAGCAAAGGCGCGCGCAGAAAGCATATTATAGTGCCTGATTCTTCGCATGGGACTAATCCCGCAAGCGCCGCTATAGCAGGGTATGATGTTATAGTAGTAAAGACCGATAAAGACGGTTGCATGGATATAAAGGAGTTTAAGCAGAAGCTTAATGAAGATACCGCTGCGGTTATGCTGACATGTCCTAATACGTTAGGATTGTTTAATAGCAAGATAAAAGAGATTACTGACCTTGCCCATGATGTCGGCGCGCTTGTCTATTACGACGGGGCTAATCTAAACGCTATAATGGGAAAGTGCCGCCCGGGGGATATCGGTTTTGATGTTGTGCACCTTAATCTGCATAAGACATTCGCGACCCCACATGGCGGAGGGGGTCCCGGCGCGGGGCCTGTAGGCGTTAGTAAGAGTGTCGTTGAATTTTTACCTGTATCAAGAGTCATGAAGCGCCCCGGTGGCGCATTGTATCTGAATTATAATAATAAAGAGTCTATAGGCTATATCGCCCCGTTTTATGGAAATTTCGCGGTTATACTTAAGGCATATGTATATATGCTTGTCTTAGGTAAAGAGGGCCTGATAAGAGCGAGTGAATACGCGGTCCTAAACGCCAATTATATATTGTCACGGCTTAAGGATTATTATAAGCCGGCTTTTAACAAGGGGTGCATGCATGAGTGCGTCTTTTCCGCCTCAAGGCAATTAAAAAATGGTATTCATGCGCTAGATATCGCGAAATACCTTATTGATAAAGGGGTCCATCCTCCTACTATATATTTTCCGCTTATTGTTAAAGAGGCTATGATGATAGAGCCGACTGAAACAGAATCAAAAGAGACGATAGACGGGTTTATAGAGATTATGATAGAGGCAGCAAAGCTTGCGGAGAGTGATCCCAAAAAGCTTACAACCGCACCGCAGACCATGCCTGTTAAGCGCCTTGATGAGACAAAGGCAGCTCGCGATTTAAACCTTCGCTGGAAATCAGTATAGATTAAATATAAAACGGTTCTTGATATGAAGACGTGGAGAGTAATAGATACAGGTTATCTTGGTTGCCATTTTAATATGGCCATAGATGAGGCCTTGCTTGAGGCATATGATAGCGCAGAAGAGAGAATGCCTGTACTAAGAATATACGGCTGGGATCCACAGGCCTTTTCAATCGGCTATTTTCAAAACCCCGATGATGAGCTCGATCTTGATAGATGCAGGATTGAAGGGATAGATTTTGTGCGTAGAATAACAGGCGGGGGCGTGATATTTCACAAGAGTGAGCTTACCTATAGTATAGTCTGTAGAGAACAAGATTTATCTGCCCGCACTTTTTACAAAGAGACATATAGGTTTCTCTGCTCATTTATAGTAGAGGCATATAAGAGTCTGGGCCTTGAGGCAGAATATGCCCTACAAGAGACTGCAAGGCAGTCTAAGAGCTGGTTCTGCTTCGCCAATAGAGAAAGATACGACATCCTTATTAATGGAAAGAAGATAGGCGGCAATGCCCAGAGACGTAAAAAGGGTATGATATTTCAGCATGGTTCTATACCTTTGAAATCTGATCTCAACAAGGCGCTTCTTTTGTTGCGTGATTCCTCAGCGATTGATAAGGCGAATATTACTTCGTTAAGCGACGCCCTGGGTCAGGATATCTCATACAATAGATTAAGGGACCTGCTTATAAAATCTTTTAAACAGACCTTTAATGTAGATATTGCTAGGGAGGGCCTGAGCAAAAGAGAAGAAGCCCTTAGCGGGCATTTGTTAGAAGAGAAATACAAAAGAGAAGAATGGAACTTATACAGAAATGCAAGTAGCCCAAAGGCCCGCGTGGCTTAATAAAAAAATAAATTTACGGGACTGCAATAATATGCAGCGGCTTTTGAGAGATTTAAACCTGCATACTGTCTGCGAGGAAGCGGCATGCCCTAATATATCAGAGTGCTTTAAAAAAGGCATAGCGACCTTTATGATCCTGGGGCAAAACTGCACAAGAAGTTGCAGGTTCTGTAATATCGGCCATGAATTGCCATTGCCTATCGATGATATGCAGCCAGCCCATATTGCGGAAGCTGTTTTGCGCTTAGGGCTACGTCACGTAGTAATTACAAGCGTTACACGCGATGATCTAAAAGATGGGGGCGCGAGGCAGTTTGCGGAGACGGTACTTGCTATTCGGGGATCCTGTAACAGCACTACTATTGAGGTTCTTATCCCGGATTTTAATGGGGATAGCTCTTCTATAAAGATAGTCACGGATTCTATTCCTGATATCATAAATCATAATCTTGAGACTGTGCCAAGATTATACCCGGAGGTAAGGCCAGAGGCTGATTATAGCCGCTCTCTGGAGGTATTAAAGATAGCCAAGGAGGTATCAGGCGGTAATATCTATACAAAGAGCGGGATTATGGTTGGACTTGGCGAAAAGGAGAATGAAGTGCTGGATCTTTTTCAGGACTTGAGAAGATCTGAATGCAATTTTCTTAGCATAGGCCAATATTTAGCACCTAGCAAGAGCCATTACCCTGTTAAGGAATATATAAGGCCTGAAATATTCGATTTCTACAAGCAAAAAGGTAAAGAGGCAGGCTTTCGATTTGTTGCTAGCGCGCCTTATGTAAGAAGTTCTTATATGGCGGAAGAGTATATAAGCAAGGAGATATTATGAGAGTTGTAGTAACAGGCGGGGCCGGTTTTATAGGAAGTTGTTTGGTTGGCAAGCTCAATGAGCAGGGGATAGACGATGTTATTGTTGTAGACGTGGGTGACGAGAATAAGCATTCAGATAATCTTAAGTATAAGAAGATAATAGGTTATATCGAGCGTGATGAGTTTCTTAAGCAAGCTGAAAGCGATAAGCTCGATAAGTCTATAGATATGATAGTCCATTTCGGGGCTTGTGCCGATACAACAGAGATAGACATAGAATATCTTAAGAAAAACAACTATCTCTATTCAAAAGAGCTTGCCCAGTGGTCGCTTAAAAATAATAAGCGTTTTCTTTACGCAAGCAGCGCCGCAACATACGGGGCCGGAGAACTTGGTTACTCTGATGACGATGAGCTTGCCCCGCGCCTTAGGCCTTTAAATGAATATGGCAGGTCAAAGCAGATATTTGATTTATGGGTTCTTGAGAATAAACTGCAGGAGAGCTTAGTTGGTTTTAAATTCTTTAATGTATACGGCCCGAATGAATATCATAAAGCCGATATGCGCAGCATGGTAAATAAAGGTTACCATCAGATAAAGGATACAGGAAAGTTAAGGTTATTTAAATCTCACAAGGACGGATACGGTGATGGAGAGCAAAGAAGAGATTTTATATATATAAAAGATGCCCTTGAGATGGTATGGTATTTTATAGATAACCCAGGCAAAAACGGAATAGTCAATATAGGTACAGGCCATTCCCATACATGGAATGAGCTCGCCGGTGCCTTGTTCGCCGCGCTAGGGCTTGAGCCGAATATAGAATATTTCGATATGCCGGATAATATAAAAGATCATTACCAGTATTTTACAGAGGCGGATCTTTCAAAGTTAAGAAGAACAGGTTGCGATTATAAGACCACGGATATAAACGAGGCTGTTAAAGATTACGTTAAATATCTAAATAAAAACGAGTACTTGTAAAATAGCTTCAAGAACGGTTCTTGAGCACGGGTACTTGTGCTTGAGAACCGTTCTTGCTGTAATAGGAGATGTTTTTGCATATAATTTACTCTCACTTCGTTCGCGTAAATCATGCAAAAATAATACTTGACAAAAAGTAGCGGATATAGTATACTCACCCACTATGAAGATAAGTTCCAGGTTAGATTACGCGCTTTCATGCGCTATAGTATTGGCAAGTATGTATAAAGAAAAGCAGCCTATACCAGTTGCTTTTATAGCGAGAAGAGAGAAGCTTGCTTACGATTATGTAGAGCAGTTGCTCCGCGCGCTTAAAAAGAATGGAATAGTAAAGAGCGTAAGAGGGGCAAGGGGAGGGTATGTCCTTTCAAGTCCCCCTGAAAAGATAATGGCAAGGGATATAGTTATAGCTATAGAAAAAAGAGTTCTTAAGCTTGTATGCGATCGCGAAAAAGCAAGAAGAAAAGATTGCATACATTTCAACGATTGTAAAGTAAGGGATTTCTGGATAGGTTTAAGAGATAATATGGATAAGTATTTTAGCAGTTATACATTGAAGGATTTGCTTAAGATGAGAGAGCAAGAGAAGGGTTTTAAGGATGGAAGATAGAAGAGTCTATCTGGATAATAACGCTACAACTCCATTGCACCCTGATGTGAAAAAGGTGCTTAAAGAGGCCTTTGAAATATATGGCAATGCTTCCAGTATGCATAGCTTTGGAAGAGAGGCAAAAGCAACACTTGATGACGCGCGTAATCGTATAGCTAAGTTCATAAATGCCCAGGCCGATGAGATAATATTTGTCGGAAGCGGCTCAGAGGCGAATAATACTGTTTTAAATATGGTATCATGCTGCTCCGCTATATGTGATAGTACATGCAAAGGCAGGCACCAGAGCATTATATCTCAAATAGAACACCCTTGCATACTTGAAACATCAAAATGCGTGCAGCAGAAAGGCGCGTCTATAATACATGTAGGCGTTGATAAATATGGCAAGCTTAACATGGATGAATTAAGGGAGAAGATATCAGACAAGACTATGCTGATCTCTATTATGATGGCAAATAATGAGATAGGCACAATGCAGGATATTAAGACTATTGTAGAAATCGCCCATGCAAATGGAGCGCTATTCCATACAGACGCTGTCCAGGCGGTAGGGAAGATCCCCGTTGATGTAAAAGAGCTTGATGTGGATTTCTTATCATTTTCAGCGCATAAGATATACGGGCCAAAAGGCGTAGGCGCGTTGTATGCTAAAAACGGGGTCCCATTCTGTCCGTTTATAACCGGTGGGCATCAGGAAAGAGGCCGTCGCGCAGGCACGGAGAATACCCTTGGTATTATAGGAATGGCAAGTGCTATGGATGCCAGGGCCAAGGAGATGATACCCGAGGCTGAAAGGCTTGTTAAGCTAAAACATAGACTAAGGGATGCTATTGAGAAAAACGTACCGGATATTAGTTTCAATGGCCATCCGGAGGATTCCTTGCCAGGTACATTGAACGTATCTTTTAAGGGCGCCGAAGGTGAGGCCGTACTTCTTTATCTTGACATAGAAGGTATCGCTGTATCGACAGGCTCCGCTTGCGCGTCAGGTTCCTTGGCTCCTTCACACGTATTACTTGCTACGGATGCTGACCATGAAAGAGCCCATGGCGCTATACGTTTTAGCCTGGGCCGAGAGACAGATGAGAGCGATATAGATTATGTAATAGAGAGACTGCCCGCTGTAATCAAAAAGGTTAGGAGTATGTCATCAACATATTCCAATAAAAGGTGAAGACATGACAGAGCCTATAAAATGGGTTTATACAAAAAAGGTTAAAGAGCATTTTACAAATCCAAAGAATATATTAGAAGACGAATCATCGTATGATGAGGATGGTAGGGGCCTTGTAGGAAATGTACAATGTGGAGACCAGATGTTGATGGTTATAAAGGTTGATAGTAAAAGCAAAATAATAACAGATTGCAAATGGAAGACGTATGGTTGTGCCAGTGCTATAGCAAGTACCTCAATACTCTCAGAGCATGTAAAGGGCATGAGTTTAGAGGATGCGTACAAGCTAACACCCAAGGATATCGTTAAAGACCTAGGAGGCCTTCCGGAGCATAAGATACATTGTTCCGTGCTTGGAGACAAGGCCCTGCGCGCCGCGATAGATGATTACCACAAGCGTAGCGGTACACAAGGTGTGACAGCAAGAGAAGACTCACGCGTTATATGTAAATGCATGAATGTTACAAACCACGAGATAGAGAACGCTGTTAAAGAGGGTGCAGACACATATCGGAAGCTTCAGGAGCAGACAAAAATAGGCACCGTATGCGGCCAATGCGAGGAAGATGCCACAAGATTACTAGAAGAGTACAAACAAAAATATTTTAAATAGAAAGTGAGGTGATACGCATGTTTATAAAAAAATGGATGCTTATGCCGGTTTCACATTGTAAAGAAGGTTGCAGTAGATAGTCCTGGGTATGACATTAAACTACCCACTCAATTTATTATTAAAAGGAGTTTAACGTGATCAGTGAAAATTTAGCAAAGAAGATTAATTACCAGATAAACAGAGAGATATATTCAGGATACCTATATCTTGGTATGGCTGCTTACGCGGATTTTATCGGGTTAAAGGGTTTTTCAAACTGGTTTAAGCATCAGTTCAAGGAAGAGATGGAGCACTCTGACAAGATGTGCGATTATCTTAATAGCCAGGGTATACGCGTTATTATGGAGGCGATCGAATCACCGCCACAGGATTTCAGTTCTGCGCCGGAACTCTTTGAGAAGACTCTCGCGCATGAGAAGAACGTAACAAAGCTTATACATGAGCTTGTAGATATCGCGAAACAGGATAACGATAAAGAAGCAGAGGATTTTTTAGGCTGGTTCGTTAGAGAGCAGATGGAGGAAGAGGCTACTCCTGCGGGCATAATAAGTAAAATAGATCAAGCCGGAAGGGACGCGGAAGGGATCGCTAAGATAGACAAAGAACTTACAAACAGGAGATAAAGAGCATGTTAAAAGAACGAGTGGAAGCGGTATTGGAAAAGATAAGGCCTTCATTACAGAATGATGGCGGTGACGTGGAGCTGATAGATGTGGATGAGGCAGGTGTTGTAAAGGTAAGGTTAAAAGGAGCTTGCGCGGGTTGTCCTATGAGTCAGATGACGCTTAAACAGGGCATAGAGAGCACCTTAAAGCAGGAGATACCTGAGGTAAAAGAAGTAGTATCCGCTTAAGGTATTTTAAAGTCATGGCAAAAGAGAATAAGTTTGTATGTACAGATTGTTTTAAGTTAAAGAGATGCAAAGAGTCTTTTGTTTCATGGATATTCTTTTTTACGGCTATCGTAGCTGTAATATCCATAAGAATAGTAAATGTATTCATGAATACCAATCCGACTCTAGCAAAGGCTTTCTGGTATACGGGTGTTATAGGGTTCCTGATATTTTTCGTGTATAAGTTCAGATACGATAATATCGTTCGCAGGGAGCTTGAGAGCTGTCAGTTAAGGGATAAGCTTATTCTTAAGAAGGAGCTTTCAGAGCATGACTATGAGGTTCTAGGGACCATAATCTGCAAACTCCTATCAAAAAAAGATGCTGTGAATTACTTCTGCATATTCTTTTTTTCAGGCTTAGCCCTGGCCCTAGCGATATATTTTGATTTTTTCAGATAAAGATTTTAACATAAGAGTACGTTATGAAAATTAATGATGACTTAATTGATTTTTTAAAAAAGCAGCATTACGCGATCATATCTACCTTAGATAAAAATGGCGCGATACATAATTCGTGTAAAGGCATTGTTGACATAGATAAGCAGGGTATAATATGCCTTCTGGATCTTTATAAGCAGAGGACATAT
Source organism: uncultured Planctomycetia bacterium (assembly GCA_964506565.1). Classification (GTDB taxonomy): domain Bacteria; phylum Omnitrophota; class Gorgyraeia; order JABMRG01; family JABMRG01; genus JAUVHV01. The sequence continues at coordinate 25,507 of CAZDLP010000001.1, read as the reverse complement.
GCGAATTTACAGCTTAATCCTAATATATCGCTGACTGTAGTGGATGAGCATCAGTTTCAAGGTTACTCATTAAAAGGTAAGGCCAGGATGATATCAGGAGAAAAGATAACAGAAGATATGATGAAGGCATGGGAGAAGAAGGTGACAAGCAGGGTATCACAGAGGATATTGCGAAACATTAAAGGCAAAAAGGGCCATCCAAAGCATCCGGAGATACTCTTTCCGATACCTGAATACGCTATAGAGATGATGGTCGACAGCGTTGTTGACCTTACCCCCCATGCGTTAAAGTAGCCAACATCAAAAACCGAAACAGTTTCTTAAATGCAATAGGACTATATTAACAGCATTTAAGGAACCTTCCGGTATGAACCGCTTGTTAGTGGTTTCCAAATCGTTCGGGACAGTGGTCATAACAGAGCAGTAAATAAACATGATAGGAGGATATATGAAGAGCATTAAGGGTACACAGACAGAGAAGAACTTATTAGCATCTTTCGCGGGTGAGAGCCAGGCAAGAAACCGTTATACGTATTTCGCCTCTGTTGCGAAAAAAGCCGGCTTTGAGCAGATAGCAGCCATATTTCTTGAGACTGCTGATAACGAAAAAGAACACGCGAAGAGGTTCTTTAAATTCTTAGAAGGTGGAGAGGTCGAGATTCAGGTAAGTTATCCCGCAGGTATCGTAGGCGATACGCCTCAAAATCTCTTAGCTTCCGCTAACGGAGAGAACGAGGAATGGACAAAGCTTTATAAAGACGCGGAAGATACAGCCAGGGCAGAAGGATTTGACGAGATAGCGATTCAGTTTAAAGAGATAGCGGAGGTAGAAGAAGAACATGAAAAGCGTTTTCGTAAACTTCTCAACAATATAGAGAATAAGAAAGTCTTTAAAAAGGATGAAACCGTAAAGTGGAAATGTCGTAATTGTGGTTATGTACACGAGGGCAATGAAGCGCCTAATGAATGTCCGGCATGCTATCACCCGCAAAGTTATTACGAGTTACTTTGTGAAAACTACTAGATATTAAAAGGGGAGGGATTAAGATGAATGCTTATGTATGTAAAATATGTAAATATATAGCTATAGATGGTGAGGCACCGGAGCGTTGTCCTGTTTGCGGCGCGGGAAAGAGCGCTTTTGAGGAGAACCAGAGTGCTATAAAACAACCGCAGGATCCGGATAACCTCTCAGATCTTGAAAAAAAACACATACCGGCTATAACAGTGGTAAAGAAATGTGGCCTTATTCCTAATGAATGCACAGATGTCCATGTAAAATTAGGTGAGATTAAGCATCCTATGGAAGAGGCTCATTACATAATGCACATAGATTTCTACATAGATAAAAAATTTGTAGCGCGCACGCATCTTACGTCGGAGAGGCTAAATGCCGCGGCAGCATTACATCTTAAGCCAGGCAGTGGCCAGATAGGCGCTATAGCTCTTTGCAATCAGCATGGCGCGTGGTTTAACGAGGTAGAACTCTAATATTTAAATTATGATTATATTTGAGACAGAGGTTATCGCTGTTATAGACAGGGCCCCTGGTGTAAAGAGTTTTAGATTTAAGACCGATAAAACCCTTACATTTAAACCGGGTCAGTTTTTCTTTGTCGGTATTATGATAGATGGCCAGGAGAGAACAAAGCACTTCTCGTTTTCCAATTCGCCGACTGAGGATGGCTACATAGAGTTTACAAAGCGCCTTACTAGTAGTGACTTTTCTAATGGCTTAAATCAGCTTAAGCGAGGTGACCAGGCTAAGATAAAAGCGCCTTCCGGGAATTTTACATTTACCGGTGAATACGAAAGAATAGCTTTTTTATCAGGCGGTATAGGTATAACACCTATAAGAAGCATAGTAAAATTTGTTGCGGATAAAGGCCTTACTACCGATATGACTCTGTTTTACGGCAATAACGAGGAGCAGGATATCGTATTCAAGCAAGACTTCGACCTTATCGCTAAAGAGAGGGCTAACTTTAGGGCGATTTACACGCTTGCTTCTAAGGATATAGATAAGAGTAAATGGCAGGGATTGTTAGGTTATATAGACGCGGATATGATAACAGAGGAGATGCCTGATTATAAGGAAAGGGTATTTTTTATATGCGGCCCCCCTGCTATGGTAGAAGCATTAAATAATATATTAAAAGATAAATTGAGTATCCCCGCAGAAAAAATCGTAACAGAGAATTTCACAGGCTATTAATACACACGAGAGATTTTAAGGGTCTTGTAGCGTTGTTTAAACTATGCAGAGAGATATAGAGCTTATTATATTTGATTTAGACGGCACTCTTGTGGATTCAAGGCAGGACATCTCAAACGCAATAAATTTTATGCTTGATAAATTGGGAATGCCTCAAAAAACACCGGATGAGATCATATCCTATGTCGGACATGGCATATTGGAGCTGATAGACAGATCTCTGCGCCCCAGAGAAGTTGAGCTAAGAGAAAAGGGCTTGGATATCTTTAAGAGCTATCACAAGGCCCATCCCGCGGACTATGCGTACCTTTATCCAGGGGTTGAGGATACGCTAGACTATTTCAAAAATAAACAGATGGCGGTCATAACAAACCGTAATCATAATTCATCGGTAATCATGCTAAAGAAAATGGGTATATATTCTTATTTTGACGATGTTATCGGTGATGACAACACAAGCTGCCTCAAGCCTAGCAGGTGCCAGTTTGATAGGTTGTTGAATAAAAAAGTGATCCGGGATAGAAAAAAAGTTATTATGGTCGGTGATATGGATGTGGATATAATAGCCGGCCGTGCTTCGGGTGTTATCACATGCGTTACTACATATGGTTTCGGCGAAAAGAAAGATTTAGAGAAAGCAAAACCTGATTATATGATTGATGATATCTTAAAACTCAAAAATATAATTATATAACATAGTTTTATATGTGAGGACAAGATATGAAGACACAAAAACCAAAGATAGCGATAGTCGGCTGTGGTAATGTAGGTAGTACATTTGCTTTCGCGTTAAGCACAAGCGGCATAGCGCGAGAGATAACGCTTGTAGATACTAATCAGGAAAGAGCAAAAGGCGAATCCATGGACCTAAACCATGGCGCGAGTTTTATAAAACCTGTATTGATATCTCATTCCGGTTACGAAGGCTGCGAGGGTGCTGATATAGTAGTTATAACTGCGGGTGTCGGACAAAAACCGGGCCAGAGTAGATTAGACCTGGTAGAGAATAATATATCAATATTTAAAGAGATGATCCCTGCTATAACTAAATACTCAAAAGACGCGATATTGCTTGTTGTGTCAAACCCCATGGATATACTTACATATGTTACTCAAAAAATATCGGGATTGCCCAAGAACAGGGTAATGGGTTCTGGAACCGTGCTTGATAGCTCCAGACTCAGGTTTTTAATCGGCAAACACTGTAACGTAGACCCAAGAAATGTACACGCCTATATTATCGGAGAGCACGGCGATACAGAGCTTGCTGTTTGGAGCCATGCCAGCATAGCAGGCATGGTATTGAAGGAATACTGCCCTTTATGTAACAGCAAATGCAACTATCATATGGAACTCGATAATATATTCAACCAGGTCAAGAACGCGGCGTATGAGATAATAAGCACAAAAGGCGCTACATCATATGCTATAGCCCTGGCATTGGTACGCATTGTTGAGGCTATTATAAGGGATGAGAATTCCGTGTTGCCTATATCTGCATATATCGAGGGTTATTATGGTATAAAAGATATATGCCTTAGCATACCGTCAATAATAAATAAAGAAGGCGTTAAAAAGGTTTTAAGGCTTGACCTCTCAAAGGATGAGCAGGCTCAACTTGTATCATCAGCAGGCGTACTAAAAGATATCATAAAAAAGGCAAACATATAAAAAGGAGGCTGATATGGCGGTTGAGAAGACAGGTGAGAACTATAGATGCAATGTATGCGGTAATGCGGTAACGGTCACTAAAGTAGGCGGAGGCGAACTTGTTTGTTGTGAGCAACCGATGGAAAAGATAGAGGGTTGATATGGACAAAACCTTTTCAGCTACTGATATAGTAGAGATAGCCATAGAGATAGAAAAAAATGGCAGGACATTTTATACAGAGTTCTCAAAAAAGCTAAAGGAAGAGAAGGCGAAGGATTTTTTCCTTTACATGTCAGAAGAAGAAGCGGATCACGAGAAGAAATTTAAGGAGATACTCAGCTCTGTTATGAGGCATGAACCTTGCGAGTCATATCCACAGGATTATTTCGCGTATTTTAACGCGATAGCGCAAGATTATATCTTTAATGACGCGCAGGAATTAAACGAGCGTTTTTCCAGAGTAGAATCTGCTAGGGGCGCGATAGATTTTAGCATAGGCATTGAAAAGGATTCCATACTTATCTACGAGTCCATGAAGAAGATAATACCTGATAAGGATAAGCCCCTTATAGAGGAGATTATCTCTCAAGAGAAAGAGCATGTGCTAAAGCTATGGAATTTAAGAAAAGAAATGCTAAATAAAAAAGGAGAATAAAACAAATGGCTGATAAGATTACTGCTTATACTACACAGAGCTGTCCCCATTGCATAAGGCTAAAAGAGTTTTTAACGGAAAAAGGCGTTGAATTTGAGAATGTAGATGTCTCATCCGATCCCGCTAAAGCGGATGAGATGGTCAAGAAGAGCGGCCAGATGGGGGTGCCTGTTGTAGAGATAGACGGCGAAATAACCATAGGTTTTGACAAGGATGCCATAAGCCAAAAATTAGGTATTTGATGATATATGATCTTATAGTTATAGGTGCTGGCCCCGCCGGGATAACAGCAGGTATTTACGCGGCGCGTAAAAAAATGAATATCCTTGTTTTGAGCAAGGATATAGGCGGACAGACCGCTTGGAGCGGTGATATAGAAAATTATACAGGCTACCAGTTTATAACAGGGCCAGAGCTTACAAAGAGGCTTAAAGATCATATAGACGCGTATAAGATTAAGATTAATGAGGAAGAAGAGATCTTATCTCTTGCAAAGGATAGAGAGATAATATTAATAAAAACAGACAAGGCGCAATACGAGGCAAAAGCGGTTATAATAGCGTCAGGTAAGATGCCAAAAGAGCTTGGCATAAAAGGCGAGGAAGAGTTTAAGGGCAAGGGCATAGCCTATTGCGCGACATGCGATGGTCCGTTATTTGCCAATAAACAAGTCGCGGTAATAGGCGGCGGTAACTCTGCTTTGGATGCCGCTATCGGATTAGAAAAAATCGCGAGTAAGATATATATAATAAATATCGGAGAAGCCCTTACAGCAGACGCTATAATGCAAGAGGCTGTTAAGAAGAGTGACAAGATTACGGTATTAAACAAAAGTAGGATAGTTGAGGTAAAGGGAGAGAAATTTGTAAAAGCAATAGAGATAGAGCGCAATAACGTCAAAGAAGAGATAGCCGTAGAAGGGGTATTTGTAGAGATAGGTCTTGTGCCGAATTCAGATTTTGTTGAAGTCGTTGATAAGAACAGCCTAAATGAAATAATAATAAATTGCGCCTGTGAGACAAGTACGCCGGGCATATTCGCCGCTGGGGACGTTACAAACGTTCCCGAGAAACAGATAATAGTAGCAGCTGGAGAGGGTGCGAAGGCAGCGCTGTCAGCCTTTCGTTATCTGATAAACAAGTAGTAAAGAGCTTAAGGCTATGGCAAGAGATCCCGATGTATCTGAACTGCAAAAAGAATATAGATTAAAAAGGCCGGCTATAACTAAAAGGCTTAAGCAGTTTAACAAATTTGACAGGCTCTCTGAAAGGGGGGTATTCGAGGAATTGGTATTTTGCTTATTTACTCCGGGCTCAAAGGCATTGAACGGGGACAGGGCTGTAAAAAAGCTTAAAAAGACTAAGCTCTTATATAAAGGCGCTAAAGAGAAAATAGCAAAAGAGATAAGAGGCATAGTCAGGTTTCACAACAATAAGGCCGGGTATCTTGTCGAGGCCAGAGATTTTTTCAGCAGAGGTGCGAGGTTTCGCATAAAGAAAGGCCTGATAGCTAAAGATACTTTGGCAACCAGAGAATGGCTTGTAAGTAACATCAAGGGGATAGGTTACAAGGAAGCGGGCCACTTTATGCGCAATATAGGCCTGGGCAGAGACCTTGTTATTCTGGATACACATATACTAAAGAATCTTAAGCGATTTAACGTGATAAGAGATATCCCTGTATCTATGGGTAAAAAACTATATTTCCATATAGAAGAAAGAATGAGGCGATTCGCAAAGGATATAGATATCCCGCTTGACGCGCTGGATCTCTTGTTTTGGTCCCATCAGACAGGCTTCATATACAAATAGTTCGCGAGAAAAGGAGAATGAATGGATTTTATCTGCCCTACATGTAATAAGTCCATGTCAAGAGACTTACTTGTTGTAATATCGCATACAGAAGAACACATTATAGATGTTGTTAAGAAGGCACACCCTGATTGGATAGAGAAGAATGGCCTTTGCAAGCGCTGTTACGAGTATTATAAAAAACAGCTTCATCCGGATGTATAATATGCGCTGGATAGCTTTAAGAAAAGAGGGATAATATTTTTTTCTTGACAAAATGATACTAATATGGTATCTTTATGAAAAGGAAGATGCCATGAAGCTTATTACACGCGATACAGATTACGCGGTCAGGGCCATCGCTTTTATAGCAGAGAGCGAAAAAGAGATGGTTTCAACCGACGAACTTGTCAAGAGGCTAAAGATACCCAGGCCTTTTTTAAGGAAGATACTTCAGATACTGAATAAAGGCAGTGTTCTTAAATCATACAAGGGCAAGGGTGGCGGATTTAGCCTGGTATGTAGCCCTAAGAAATTATTTTTATTGGATATCATGAAGGCCTTTCAGGGCGATATCAAGCTTAATGAGTGTATTTTTAAAAAGAGGGTCTGTCCTAATATTAAAACCTGCCCTTTAAGAAAGAAGATTACGCGCATAGAGGATAATGTGCTAAAAGAGCTTAAAAATATAACTATAGCTTCACTAATACACTAAAGGATGATATGGCTAAGAGAAAGATTATAACGATTGATAAGGATAGATGTAACGGCTGTGGAGAATGTATACCAAATTGTCCTGAGGGGGCTATTCAGATAATTGATTCCAAGGCGTACCTTGTAAGCGATCTTTTCTGTGATGGCCTTGGAGCCTGTTTAGGGCACTGCCCCCAAGCCGCGATTAAGATAGAGGAGAGAGAGGCTCAAGCCTACGATGAAGCAAAGGTAATGGAGAATATTATTAAAGGCGGCGAAAATGTAATAAAGGCCCACCTTAAACACCTTAAAGAGCATAATGAAAAAGAGTATCTTTCGCAGGCGATAGATGTTTTGATAAAAAAGGGTATTAAACTACCAAATCTCGGCAATCCAGATGCTGTTCATACCGGTTGTCCTGGTGTCAAGGCTATGAATATTACAGGATCAAAGGATATAGAAAATATTGAGCAGGGAAAACGTTCGTCCCAGCTTTCGCACTGGCCTATCCAGCTACATCTAGTTTCTCCGCAGGCAAGCTATTTTAAGGGCGCTGATCTGTTGATATCAGCGGATTGCGTTGCGTATACATTGGCTGATTTTCATAAGGATTATCTTAAAGGTAAGAGCCTTGTTATAGCATGCCCTAAGTTGGATAGCAGCCTCGATGTTTATAAAGAGAAGATACGCTCACTTATATCTGAGGCAAAGATAAGGTCCCTAACAATAATAATTATGGAGGTCCCTTGCTGCGCAGGCCTTTTAAACCTTTGCAAAGAAGCCCTTTCATCAGCAAATAAAAAAATGCCTCTAAGGCATATAGTCATAAGCATAAATGGCAAAATCATAAAGGATAAAAAGATATGAAAGATATAATCGGAAAAGCTAAGAATGCAGAGGCTATTATAGATTATCAGAAAGATTCCGCGGTAAGCAAGACCCTTATCGATAAAAAACAGGGCACTGTTACACTCTTTGCTTTTGATAAGGGGCAGGGATTAAGTGAGCATACAGCCCCTTTTGACGCTACAGTCTATATAATAGACGGTATGGCAGAGATTAGCATAGCCGGAGATACAAATTTAGTGAATAAGGGTGAGATTATAATAATGCCCGCTGATAAGCCGCACTCACTAAAGGCAAAAGAGAGATTCAAGATGCTGCTTATAATGATAAAGCCGCAGTAACTAAAAAAACGAAAAGGAGAGAGAAGTATGCGAAAAGAAGTTTTTATATCCAACATAGTTAACCTCGGCTATGAATGGGCAGAGTATGAGCATGAAGGGGTTCCTGGTATCGCGATAAGAAAAGATGAGAATAAGATATTTATATCAGATGATGGCATAAAGACCCAGGAGTGGGAAAAGATAAAGAAGGGCATACCTGATCTTATATATATGTCAAGGATAGTAGGATATTATTCAAGGATTAATAATTGGAATAAATCAAAGCTTGGTGAGCTAAAAGACCGCCACGCAGGAAACTACGTAGTAAAATAACCTAACCGAAGCTGCTCATAAGCTATTCATGCGAGAATGTCCATTAAATGTGATTAGCACGCTCTATAACATTTAAGAAATGGTTTTGCAGCAATTACGCAGGAACGTAAAATTTCCCCAGCGTAGAAATTTTACTCCATGTTGCTGCTCGCTCTCGCATAACGTCTAATCAGGGCGAACCATGCTCGCTCGCATCAACAAGGCCCTGCTTTAATCGCTGCAAAACCATTTTCCCCATATCTTAAAAATTAAAGAAGCTTGAATAAATTCTCCCAAAGCCTGTGGGGGATTTTAGTTTACTTCATCTTGAAAACCTTATTTTTTCCCTTGACACAAGCCCATAAAAGAGGTAATATATGTGAATTCGTGAAAAAAAGTACAAAGTCTGTGAAAAATATTACAAATTTTAATCAATGAATAATAATAAAAAGATCCCAGAGACAACTATATCGCGTTTATTTATCTATCTTAGAGAGATATCCAAGCTCGCTGAGATAGGTATACGCACTATATCATCTTCAGAGCTTGGCGAAAGGCTCAATCTCAGCGATACGCAGGTGCGCAAAGATTTTAGTTATTTTGGCCAGTTCGGTATAAGTGGTTCCGGGTATAATATCAATGAGCTAAAAGCGGCCTTAAAGACTATCCTAGGTAAAGATAAGACGTGGAATGTCTGCGTTATAGGTGTTGGTCATTTAGGTTCTGCGTTGTTGGCCTATCCTGGATTTAAAGAGCAGGGTTTGAATGTGGTAGCTGTATTTGACGCTGACACTAAAAAGATCGACAAGGAAAAAAACTCCCTGATAATTCAATCTATTGACGAGTTATCAAAAACCGTAAAGCAGAAGGATTTAGCCATAGGCATTATTACTATTCCGGCTAATCATGCTCAAAAGGTCGCGGATTCACTGGTTGCGGCCGGCATAAAATGCATAATGAATTTCGCGCCTATAAGCCTTAGCGTCCCTGAGGATGTAAAAGTAAAGAATGTTGATCTTTCAAGAGAGCTTGAGACATTATCCTATTTTTTAGCAGGCTCAAAACAGACAAAAAAAGAGTAAATTAATGAAAAAAAACATAATAGCCTTAGGAGCGGAGAGCAAGAATACATTCACGGTATTTTCTGATAAAGGCCTTTATATAAGTGACCCTGTTAATCAGCTTAACCATCTTGCCGGTATAAACGAATTTGAGAATTCCGTCAGAACTTATATTAAAGAGAATAATGTAAGCCCGGATTACATAGCATGCGATTTTCATCCTGAATATTCTACTACCAATCTGGCAAAAAAACTCAGCAGCGAGGGCGAGAACGCCAGGCTCGTGCAGGTGCAGCACCATTTTGCGCATATCGCTTCGTGTATGTTTGATAATAATATAGATGAAAAGGTAATAGGCGTCTCTTTTGATGGCACAGGTTATGGCATGGATGGAAATCTCTGGGGAGGAGAATTCCTGCTAGCGACAAGAAAGAGCTTTTACAGGTTAAACCACATAAGATACGCTCCGCAACCGGGGGGAGATGTCGCGGCAAAGCAAGGCTGGAGAATGGCTATAAGTTATCTTATACAGGCCTTTGGGGATGAGTTTCTTGACCTTGACTTGCCATTATTCCTTGGTATGAGTCGTGGAAATATTGAGATCATAAGCAACATGATAAAGAAGAATGTGAACTCGCCGCTTACATCAAGCGCCGGAAGGCTCTTTGACGCGGTCTCAGCTATGCTCGGCATATGCCGGGAATCGACATTTGAGGCAGAAGCAGCTATATTGCTTGAAAAAAACGCCGCGAAATCGGTATATGATTATTACACATACAAGATAACGTCGCATCATATAGACTTTTCTCCTACTATAAGAGAGATCGTGGATGATATCTATGATGGGGAAGATATATCTGTGATAAGCGCGAAATTTCATAATACATTAGGCGAGGCGATAGTCGATATGTGCATGAGGGCTTATTCCGCGATAGGCGTTGACAAGGTAGTGATATCAGGCGGGTGTTTTCAGAATAAGTTTCTCCTGGATTATCTTAAAAAGCGCTTTAAAGAGACCAAACTTAAGCTATATACGCATAGCAAGTTTTCTACAACAGATATCGGGATCTCCGTTGGCCAGGCTACGGTCTGCGAAAATATAAGGTGAAAAAGTTATGTGCTGGTCGGTTCCGGGTAAGATACTGGAAATAAAAGAAAACATAGCCACGGTGGAGATATCAGGCTTAAAAAAGGATGTCGGCCTTGATATTATAGATGATCCAAAGGTCGGTGAGTATGTTGTTGTGCATGCCGGTTACGCTATACAAAAAGTTGATGAAGAGAGCGCGAACTTTACAATAGATTTTTTTAATGGAAAGCATAATAATGCTTAAGTTTATCGATGAATATAGAGACAAAGGCCTTTGCGCGGATATAGTGGAAAAGATAAAGGCGATATCTAAAAAAAGATTAAAGATAATGGAGGTATGCGGCGGCCACACAATGGCGATACATAAAAACGGCATACACAAACTTATCGGCGATAACATAAAACTGATATCAGGGCCCGGATGCCCTGTATGCGTTACCTCAGTAGAAGATATAGACATGGTTTTAGCCTTATCAAGGATTGAGGGGCTGGTTATATGTACTTTTGGTGATCTCTTTAATGTGCCTGGAACAGGCTCTCTTACCCTTGATAAGCAAAGAGCAGAAGGTGCCGATATAAGAATAGTCTATTCTGTCAGAGATGTTATTACACTTGCCAAGGAAGAAAGAGAAAAAAAGTTCGTTTTCATAAGCATCGGTTTTGAGACGACAGCGCCAACTGCTGCCGCTGCTATTATCCAGGCTGATCAGGATGGTTTAGATAATTTTTATATATTATCGTTAAATAAGACTATGCCCAGAGCGCTTAAAGCGATATTGGAGGATAGCAGGACCGATATAGATGGGCTTATCTGTCCGGGGCATGTTAGTACGATAGCGGGTACGGATATGTATAATTTTATAGTTGATAAGCTGCGCATACCCTGCTGCGTTACGGGTTTTGAGCCATCAGATATACTTACAAGCATATACATCCTAACGGAACTTGCTGAAAAAAACCAGGCCAAGTTGGTTAACGCGTATAAAAGAGCTGTTAAGGCGCAAGGCAATGAGAAGGCGTTAAGTATTATGGAAAAAGTCTTTAAGCCCTCTGATGTCCAATGGCGGGGCTTGGGCAATATACCAGACAGCGGACTCGCGCTTAAGGATGAGTATTCAAGGTTTGACGTACTCAATACATTTAAAATAGATAGGCCCACCTCGATATCGGAGAAAGACTGTATATGCGGCGATATATTAAGAGGCGCAAAAGTGCCAAGCGATTGTAAACTCTTTAGGAATATCTGTACCCCCTCTAATCCAAGAGGCGCGTGTATGGTTTCAAGTGAGGGAAGTTGCGCAGCGGCTCACAGGTATGGTGATTAATTATGTCTAAGATAACATTAGCACATGGAAGCGGTGGCACATTAACGCAAGAGCTTATAGAGAGCGTATTTTTTAAGCATCTTGGTAATAAGTTTCTAAGCAAAAATGACGATTCCGCTATCTTGCCCGGAGAGGCTGCTAATATAGCGTTTACAACAGACTCCTTTGTTATAAAGCCATTATTCTTTCCGGGGGGTGATATAGGCAAGCTCTCTATCTGCGGAACAGTTAATGACTTGGCGGTAAATGGCGCTACGCCCAAATATTTAAGCTGCGGATTTATACTTGAAGAAGGCTTGGATATAGAAGATCTTAGAAAAATAGTTGAATCGATGGCATCCTGGGCAAAGATTGCCGGGGTTGATATAGTATGTGGCGATACAAAGGTAGTTGAGAAAAATAGTGTTGATAGCATATTTATTAATACATCAGGCATAGGGGTTTTAAGAGACGGCATAAACTTAAGCGTTGATAATATATCTGTTGGCGATAAAATTATTGTCACAGGTAATTTGGGTGACCATGGTATAGCTGTTCTTAGCAAACATAAAGGGTTTGAGTTCGAGAGCGAATCCATAAGCGATTGTGCGCCTCTTAATCATATGCTTAAAGTTCTTACAGACAATATTAAAGAGGTAAAATTTATGCGCGATGCCACCCGTGGAGGCGTTGCCACTACATTAAATGAAATAGTAAAACATAAAGATTTTGGCATAATGATCGAGGAAGAAAGAGTACCTGTATTAGATAGCGTAAGGTCAGCGTGTGAATTATTAGGCCTGGATCCGTTGTATATAGCTAACGAAGGCAAGGCGCTTGTTATAATTGATAAAGAGTATGAGGCAAAGGCATTGGAGATATTGCGTAGTAATGAATATGGCAGTAATGCAGCGAGCATAGGCGAGATTACGCAGGATAATCAAGATATGGTTTGTCTCAAAACGCCCTTAGGCGCAACACGTGTATTGGGCATGCTTTCAGCTGACCCGATACCGAGGATATGTTAAAGTCTTATGCATGAGCTGATGATCACTAAAAATTTAGTCTCTCTTCTCGAAGACGCGGTACGCCCAAACGATGTAGGCCAAGTAAAGACCGTTTATCTGGAAGTCGGTAGATTAAGATATCTTGTTCCAGAGATTGTGACATCTTGTTTTGCGCAGATTGAAAAAAGCGACAAGCTTAAACAGGCGAAATTAGATCTTAAGGTATTGCCGGTCAAGCTTAGATGTTCGGACTGCGGCAAGGAAAGCTCTACAGATGAGAATAATTTTATCTGTAGTTTTTGTTTAAGCAAGGACGTTGATATCGTATCAGGTAAAGAGTTTATATTAAAATCCATAGAATGGTAACAGGAGTGAATATGGCATTTAAGGTTATAAAGGAAAATGTTCTTAAAGCGAATGATAACACAGCTAGTGTTATCAGGGAGTCTATGAAAAAGAGCAAGACCCTGATGATTAATATAATCTCCTCTCCGGGTGCTGGAAAGACTACCCTCATTGAAAAGATACCGCCTATGTTAAAAGACGCGGGCATAAGTTTTGCCGTTTTAACAGGGGATTGTTTTACATCCAATGACGCGACTCGCATAGACAAGGCGGGTGCACAGGTAATTCAGATTAATACAGGCAACTCATGCCATATCGATGCCGGTTTTATAAAAAAAGCGATCTCTGAAATTAATATGGATGGGCTTGACCTTCTTATCGTTGAGAATGTAGGCAATTTAGTCTGCCCCGCGGAATTTGATATCGGTGAAGACTGTAAAATAGTCATCTTAAGTATCCCCGAAGGTGACGATAAGCCTAAAAAATACCCGCTGGTCTTTACAGAAAGCGAGCTAGTACTCTTGAATAAGGTGGATCTCCTAGGACATCTACCGTTTGATATAGATGAATGTATAAAAAATATACAAGGTGTAAATTCAAAGGCGCCTATAATAAAGATATCGTCTCTTAAAGGTGATGGCATCGATGAATTTATAGGTTGGATAACAAAAAGAATTAACATAAAAAAGGAGAGATAGCATATGAGATACGGTTATCTGAATAAAGCGGATTTTAAAAAGTTTGTAGAGGGGCTTATTAAAAAGCAGAAGGTGGTAGCTCCTGTAAAGAAGGAGAACCAGTTTGTCTTTGCCCAAGTGGAGGACGCTAGCCAGGTAAGCCTTGATTATATACCTACTATACTGCCACCAAAAAAATATTTTATGCCGCAGCATCAAAAACTTGGGGATTTCAATATGGGCGAGGCCAAGATGAGCAGCACCCAGGTTGATGTGGAGCCTTTGATATTATTTGGCGTACGTACATGCGACATAGAGGGCATAGAGTGCCTAGATGTAGCCCTCAATGATAGCCCGGCAGATCCGTATTTTGCCAAGAAAAAGAAGAGCATAATCATAATAGGTTATGAGTGTATGAAGCCCTGCGATGAGTACGCGACATGCGTCGCGATGGATACACATGTCCCTAAAGCGGGATATGACATAATGCTTACAGATGCCGGGGATAAATATATCGTGCATATTAATTCAATGGCCGGAGACAAGCTGATAGGCAAAAGCCCGTTATTTGGTAAGACTACTGCTGAACTTGAGGGCAAGATAAAAGCAGAGCTTAAGGCCCTGCAAGAAGCGAAGCTTAAAAATTTTGATAACAAACTTGACGCGGGGTACAAGGAGCTCAGAAGGGTCTTTAAAGACTCGTATTCCAGCAAGTTTTGGCAGGAGAACGTCGGAAAGCGCTGTCTCTCATGCGGAAATTGCACAGCAGTTTGTCCTACATGTTATTGCTTTGATATATATGATACAGTTACCCTCGATGTCACCAAGGGAACCAGAAACAGGGTTTGGGATTCCTGCCAGCTTGAGGAATTTGCCGAGGTAGCCGGGGGCGAGAGTTTTCGCGAGGAGCGCTCCGCGAGACAGAGGCACAGATATCACAGAAAGTTCGATTATTCCGTTAAAAAGTATAATAAGTTCTTTTGTGTAGGTTGTGGGCGATGCACAAGAACATGTATGGCAAAGATAAGCTTAATAGATACCGTAAACGAACTTACAAAGGAGCATAAAGATGCAAAAAAATAACTCAAATGATTGTACGTGTAACACATCCGTAGATGTCGAGCCTGTATATTCACATCGTGTAGGCGAGATCGTTAAGGCAAAGAAAATGACAGAGAATGAAAAGTTCTTTGAGATAAGACTCGAAGACGGCAACCCGCTTGGGCATCAGCCCGGACAGTTTGCCCAGTTTTCAATATTAGGTATAGGAGAGGCCCCTATATCTATATCCTCATCCCCTACCAAGGAAGAGAGGAACCACTTCGAGATATGCGTGCGTAACACCGGGGCGTTTACAAACGCTCTACACAAACTTGACGTGGGAGATAAGATAGGTGTAAGAGGCCCCTTTGGGAAAGGCTTTCCTATAGAGGAGCTAAAGGGAAATGACCTGTTATTTGTAGCAGGTGGCCTTGGCATAGTCCCTCTTCGCTCATTGATAAATTTCGTTATTGATAGAAGAAGAGACTTTGGTAAAGTGACAGTACTTCTAGGATGTAAGGCCCCGAAGGATAGGTTGTTTAAGGAGGAAGTCACAAGATGGGAAAAGATGGCGGATATAGGTTATGCCTGCACGGTTGACAAGGCGGATCCTGATTGGAAAGGCAACGTCGGCGTTATCACAAGCCTTTTACCGGGTGCGGATATAGATGTAAACAAGACATACGCTGTTGTTGTAGGCCCGCCTATTATGTATAAGTTTGTTATAGCCGAGCTTGTAAAGAAAGGCTTAGCGGATAACCAGATAATCCTTTCCCTTGAAAGGCGCATGAAATGCGGACTTGGCAAATGCGGCCACTGCCAGATAAATCACCTATATGTTTGTAAGGATGGGCCAACATTTAAATATTCAGAGATAAAAGGATTGGAGGAGGCACTATGAGCAAGGCGAAGAAAAAGGTTAGAATAGCGTTTTTTGATTTTGCTGATTGCGAAGGATGCCAGCTTCAGCTCTTGTATCTTAATGAAGCGTTCTTAGGCGTCCTGGAACATTGCGAAATTGTAAATTTCAGAGAGGCTATTTCTGAAAAGAGCGATGACTATGATATAGCGTTTATCGAGGGCTCTATCACACGCAAGCATGACGAAGAGCGAGTTAAAAAGATAAGAGGCAACGCCAAGATAATCATAGCTTATGGTGCCTGTGCCTGCATAGGTGGTATAAATGGTTTAAGAAAACGTTTTACTCAGGATGAGGCCAAGGAGATAGTTTACAAGGGAAGAGAGTTTCCTCTCGAGGCCGGTGAACCACGTCCTGTACATGATATAGTCAAGGTAGACTATTACATACATGGTTGCCCTACTAATAACGATGAGACCGTAAAGGTACTAAAATCGATATTACTCGGAAAAGGGTATAAGGTTCCAAATCATTCTGTATGTGTAGAATGCAAGTTAAAAGAGAATGTGTGCCTCTTTGAGAAGGGCCAGGTTTGTATGGGTCCTGTTACAAGGGCAGGCTGTGACGCGTGGTGTATAAGCAATGGTAACACCTGTTATGGCTGCAGAGGCCTTCTTGATAATCCGGCTGAGCAAGGCCAGATAGATGTATTAAAGAATAACGGTTATTCACTAGAGGAGCTTACACAGCGGTTCGATCTTTATAACGCGTGTAGAATGGAGGCAGATAAAAAATGAGTGAACAATTAGCGAAGAAAGAGCTTGATATAAATGTTGAATACGTAACACGCGTAGAGGGCCATGGAAACATAGTTATAAATATCAAAAAAGGAATTCTAGAAAAATGTGAACTTGATATAATCGAGGCACCGCGATTTTTTGAGGCTATGGTAAGGGGAAGATCTATATTTGAGGTCCAGCATATAACATCGCGTATATGCGGAATATGCTCAACAGGCCATTGCATGGCATCGATAAAAGCGAGCGAAGACGCGGCAGGGTTTAAGCCTTCAGAGCAGACCAATGCCTTTAGAAAGCTTCTCTTGCATTACGAAACATTCGATAGTCATCTACTACATATATATTTTCTTGTTGCACCTGACGCGCTCGGGGCAAAGAGTGTACTGCCGCTTGTCGCGACACACAAGGATGTAGTGCTTCGCGCCCTTAGAATGAAAAAACAATATAGCGATTTGTGCGACATACTTGCCGGAAGGCATACACACCCGATAACATGCTGTCCGCGGGGTTTTACAAAGCTTCCGACGCAAAAAGAACTAAAAGCGATGAGGGACATCCTAAAGTCTCAGGAAGACGACCTTATGATCACGGTAGATACCATAAAATCTCTAGCGCCAAAGCTTCCTGCCTTTGAACGTGAGACAGAGTATATCGCCTTAACCCACCCTGATGAATACGCTTTTCTGGATGGCGACATCACTTCAACAGATATCGAGGGCGCGATTAAGCCTATAGATTACAGGCAGGCGATCCATGAATATCATGTTGCGCACAGCACGTCAAAGCATTCTAAGAACAAAAGAGGCTCTTATATGGTTGGTGCCTTGGCAAGGATAAATATAAACTTTGATAAGCTTAATAAACTAGGAAAGTCTGTAGCAAATACACTTGGGTTTAAAACGCCATGTTATAACCCATATATGAATACCGTTGCTCAGCTTATCGAGATAGCCCATTGCTATGCTGATTCTCTGGCTATCATAGAGCGCTTTATCAAGGATGGCGTGGATTATGATCAGGTTGTAAGTTCATGGCCTAGGGTAGATGAGAAGGAGAGCTTTAGCTGTAACTCAGGAAAAGGCGTTGGAGCGGTAGAGGTTCCACGCGGGCTTCTTGTCCATGATTACGATATAGATAGCAAGGGCATTGTCAATAACGCTAACTGTGTAATACCTACGAATCAGAACTTAGCGAATATAGATCTCGATCTTAAGAAACTGGTTCCGGAGTTTATTAATAAACCTAAGGATGAGATCACGCTTTTGGCGGAGATGCTGGTAAGGGCATATGACCCGTGTATATCCTGCTCATGCCATATGCTTGATGTAAAATTTGTCTAAAAGCTATTTATGAATAAGATCTTAGTAATAGGTATAGGCTCCATTCTAAAAGGCGACGATGGCATCGGCCCTCGCGTGATTGATGAATTGGAAAAAGATTCCTTGCCTGATAATGTTGTTCTCGAGAGAGGCGACTTATCAGGCATGGATCTTATAAAGTTCTTCCCTGAATTTAAGCGCGTAATAATTGTAGATGCCGCTGATATGAAAGCGCCTTCCGGTGAGATAAAGGTCTTTACCTTTGACCAGATAAAGGAATCTACATTTTGCGATAGCTTTTCAACTCACGGGATGGCGTTACTTGAAACGCTTACCCTTTCCAAGGCACTTGATATGAACCCTGAAATTATTATTGTCGGGGTTCAGCCCGAGGATGTTTCATATAATCTCAGGCTTACCGGTTTAATCGAATCTAGGATACCGATTATAGTAGATACGATAAAGGAATTATTATGACTAGCTCATTATGGCTTTTGTGCGTTACAGCCGCTTCAATAGGTTTTTTGCATACCCTCTTTGGCCCTGATCATTACTTACCATTTATAGTTATGAAAAAAGCGCGCAACTGGTCTTTTGCAAAGACATTATCTATTACTATAGCATGCGGGTTGGGCCATGTATTAAGTTCCGTTGTGTTAGGACTGATAGGGATAGCGGCAGGGATAGCTCTTATGAAGCTTGAGGTTTTTGAGTCCTTTAGAGGTAACATAGCGGCTTGGGCGCTTATCGGATTTGGTTTCGCGTATTTTTTATGGGGTGTAAGAATGGCAATACGCAATAAGCCCCATACGCACATACATGTACATGATGATGAAAAGAAGCATAGCCATCACCATAGCCATGTAGATGTACACAGCCATGTGCATGAAGATAAAGTAAAGAGCATAACCCCATGGATACTCTTTGTAGTCTTTGTGTTAGGCCCATGCGAGCCCTTAATACCTATCCTGATGTATCCCGCGGCCAAAGGTTCCTTGATGGGGCTTATCCTGGTAACGTCTGTCTTTGGTATCGTTACCTTAGCTACCATGACAGGTATCGTCGTAATCGTATCATTTGGTATCAACTTAGTGCCTATAAAAAAGATCGAGAGATACACGCATGCCTTGGCAGGCGCTGCTATATGTTTATCAGGCATGGCGATCCAATTCTTAGGGTTATAAAGATATTCGATAATCCACCTTCCGTAAAAAATCATCTATTCCCTTTAAATTAAGTTGCAATAGTTATCCCCTCATTGTTATAATAAAAATATATAAAATAAAAAAACGGAGGTTATATTCTATGAGATGTTTTAAGGTATTATTTATATCGGTCTGCTTGATTGCCTTACCCGTATTAGCTGTAATGGCTTCAGAGCCGAGCAATGAGGAGCTTTTACAGGTGATAGAGGAGCTAAGAGAAAGGATATCAGTCTTAGAAAAGAAGGTTTCAGGCGTGCAGGCGAAAGAGGAAGCTAAGCCTTCAACCGATGTTATGGAGACAGAGATAGAGCATCGCGTAGAGAAGCATGTTCTCGGTAAGATAGAAAAGGATATAAACAATAAAGTAGCTATTAATTCGCTTGGCCTTAAGTTAGGTATAGGCGCTACAATGATTGTACAAGGTGGCATTGACGCGAATCGCACTACCAATAATAAGGAAGACGTAACCGGCGGAAGCTACCAGGTGGATATCCAGCTTGAGAAGGAGTTCAAAGATTATGGTTACGCCTTTGTTCAGATCGAGGCAGGTGATGGCACAGGTGTAATGGACTCGCTTGAGGTCTTTTCAAACGTCGACAATAATAATGACGACACAAATAACGATGTTGAATTGACTAAATTCTGGTATGAGCATAATCTCTTTGATAAGCAGATATCACTAGCTGCGGGTAAGTGGGATCCGACAGATGTCATCGATAAAAACCTTATGGCAGGTGACGATTCAAGGCAGTTTTTGGCTGAGATATTCAATAATGCCGCTACATTTGATAGGCCCAGTAAGGCACCGGGGTTATGGGCCAGGTTAAGGCCGAAAGATATAGAGTGGCTGGAGTTGCAGGGGCAGGTATTTACAGGTGACGGAGAGTGGGAGAATATGACAGATCACCTTGAATTTACCCCGGAGATAATATTTAAGCCCAAGTTTGGAGAGGGCCTTATAGGAAATTATAGGGTATATGGCTGGCTAAGGAATACAAATTACACCAAGTGGAGTGATATAACAAAGACAGCAGAGCATAGATACGGCCTTGGAGTCAGTGTAGATCAGGAGGTTACTGATGTTGTAGGAGTATTCGGCCGTTATGGCTGGGCCGACCCTGATCTTTACAATCCTGCTGTTACCTCATCCAGTGGTACTAATTTCTCTATCGAGCATACATGGTCTGCTGGTTTGTCATTTAAAGGAAAGCCATGGGGCAGAGAGAAGGATCATATCGGAATAGCATGCGGCATGGTAATACCGAGCGATAAATATAAAGAGTATGGCGGCACCAACCTGAAGGCAGACGATGAAGGCCATGCGGAGATTTATTATAACTGGTTTGTTAATGAGCATTTCGCGTTTTCCCCGGATCTACAGGTCGTATGGAACCCGTTCGGTAATGATTATGTTGTCAATGGCCAGAGAAGAGACCAGACCATTACTGTCATAGGTTGCAGAGGCCACCTTGATTTCTAATAAACTAGGCGCTGTCCCTAGTTTATTCCTAGTTTATTGAACACTATGAAAATACTCATAACAGGAGCAACCGGGTTTATCGGTAAGAGGTTATCAGGGCGCCTTGTACAGGATGGACATGAAGTTATCTGTACAGGGCGTATGCTTTCTAAGCTAGGCAGTTTACTCGATAAGGTAAAGGCGATACGCCTAGACATAGAAGACCCCGTGATGTTAAGAGACTTACTAGGCAAAGAAAAGCCTGATATAGTATTTCATTGTGCGGCACTTGTAGATAATTTTTCTCTTGATAAGCTTATGCGCGTTAACAGAGACGGCACTCGAAATGTTCTTGATGCCTGCGCTAAAGAGGCGATAGAAAAGGTAGTATACTTAAGCTCGATTTCAGTTGTAAGTGGCAATCACCAAGTACCGCTTACAGATGACCTTCCTTATAGCGCGACCAATCAATACGGAGAATCCAAGATAGAGGCGGAGAAGATAGCTTTTTCATATCGGAAAAAAGGGAGGAAAATATTGATTATAAGGCCTGTCATGGTCTATGGAGAAGATGAACCTCATCTATTAGGTTTGATATCAAGACTTAGCAGATGGCGCTTGCTTCCTATTGTGGGGCCGGGAGACAATAAACTTCAGTTGGTTTATATAGATAATGTTGTTGATGTTATGATGTTGGCTATAGATAATGACGCGGCTTATGAGGGTACGTATATTGTCGCGGATAATGAAGTCCTTACTATCAAGGAATTTTTTGAATATATAGCTAGCGTCCAAAGTGCAAAGCCGCCTTTTAGCATTCCAGAAAGACTGGTCTCATTCCTTAAAATAATCCCTTTCTGTAATAAGGGGCTTTCTTTTTTTAAAAAGGACAGAATCTACAGTATTCAGAGAATAAGAGAGAAGTTAGGATATTTTCCTAAGGTATCAACGCACGATGGGCTAAAGAGAGCGGTATTATCATATGGCAATAGAAGATAATCAGCGCAAAAAGGATATGTTGCAGTTAGTCGTTGCTGATAAGTGTGGAAAGATATACGCTATTGACTATCTGCAGGCTACAGGCATGAAGGCAGGCACATTCTTTAAGCTTGTTAAAAAAGATCTCATAGAGCTTCCTTTCGGAAGTGAGCTATTTATTATGCCGCAAAGGCTTGCTGTTGGTTACGATTACAAATCAAAAGGCTTTGTAGCAATAGACAGAAACCCATATTCTAAGAAAGAAGAACCTTGTTTTGCGGTCTCTGCCTTTATCTCTCCGGGATATACCATAACCTACAACGCTTCATATATAGAAAGTTCTAATGCAAAGATCCTGCCGCTTTTTTCATATTCAGCGGTCTGTTTTTACAGGGATAAGTTTTATGTATCAGCCATAAGGGTTGATAGAAGCACACGTCAGGATTTGCGTTTTATGAGTATACCCAGGATAAAAACAGGGATAAATAAAGTAAGAAAGCTCTTTTCCAAAAACAGGCTTTTTACACATCTTGAAAGATGCGCTTTATGCTATAACTGTCCTGCCGCTAAGAATCTGTTCTTAAAAAGGCACGAGGCGCCGCTTCCTACTTCGCCATCATGTAATTCGCGCTGTATAGGATGTATATCGCATCAGCCTGACAAGAGATGCGCAGTAACACAGCCAAGGATAAAATTTATACCTTCTTCGGAAGAAATCTCCCAAGTTGCTCTCTTTCACATAGGAAATGTAAAAGACGCAGTGGTAAGTTTTGGCCAGGGTTGCGAGGGAGAACCCCTTTTGGCCGGAGAAGCAATAGAAGAGGCGATAAAGCAGATAAGAATAGAGACCGCCAGAGGCGTCATAAACCTAAATACCAATGCCAGCAAGCCAGAGGTAGTAAAGAGGTTGTTTGCGGCAGGATTAAGCAGTATACGCGTAAGCATAAACAGCGCGCAGGAGAAATATTACAACAGGTATTATAAGCCGCAAGGGTATAAATTCAGCGATGTCTTAAAATCAATAAAAATAGCCAAGGATGCAGGTGGCTTTGTCTCACTTAATTACCTTGTTATGCCGGGTTTTACCGATTCTGAGGATGAGGTAAGGGAATTCAAGCGATTACTTCGCAAATGCAAGTTAGATATGGTCCAGTTAAGGAACCTAAATATAGATCCCTTGTACTATTTTAGAGAACTCAAGATATCACCCGATGTAGCCGTATTATGTGGTATAAAAGAGTTGATCAGTGACCTTAAAAAAGAATTTCCATCACTCATGCTCGGCTACTTTAACCCTTCAAGAGGCAGAGTTAGCCGTTTTAAGCGCCTAACCCTTTACACCATTTAACTCATAGCAAAACAAGTCTATGTCCTCGCTTCGGCGTGATTCCCGCAGGAACGCTCAAAACCCCCAGCGTGGTTTTTTCGCTCCGCTTTATTGCTCATTCATACAATCTAAAGAACACGGAAAAACCATGCCATTCGCAATAAAAAGGTCCTGCTCTGAATCACACCAAAGAGAGGAATGATAATATTGATTTTAGTTAAGATGCATAAAAATGACTTTGCTGCAATTAATGCAGGGCTTTTTTAATGCGAGCGGGCAAGGTTCGCCCTGATTAGATATTATGCGAGAGCGAGCAGAAAAATAGAGTAAAATTTTCACGCTGGGAAAATTTTACGTCCCTGCATAATTGTAGCAAAGTTATTTTAAGTCTCAATTTATAGAAACGTAGTGTTTC
>CAZDLP010000001.1:0-2038 GCA_964506565.1 uncultured Planctomycetia bacterium | reverse complement strand
TGCATAATTGTAGCAAAGTTATTTTAAGTCTCAATTTATAGAAACGTAGTGTTTCTTGTAGTCTTGTTGAGGGATTGCAGATATAAATATTATATTTACATATATATAAGTAATAGTGTATAATATGTTTCTTCAAGTAAGTAAAACCAAAAATCAAAAGGAGGCATTAATGAGTGGCATCTTTGGAGTTGTTTCTAAAGGCGATTGTATGGATACCTTGTTTTACGGTACGGATTATCACTCACATCTGGGCACCGAGTATGGCGGTATGGCGGTATTGGGGGATGATTTTATACGCCAGATACATAGTCTTAACCAGAGCCAGTTCAAATCAAAATTTTATAATGATTATAAGCATATGAAAGGCAACAAGGGCATAGGCGTTATTAGCGATCGTGATGAACAGCCGATATACTTAAATTCGAAATTCGGACCATTCTGTATAGTTACAAGCGGATTTATAGAGAATACAAAGGATCTGACAACCAGGCTTCTTGGTGAGGGGATATCTTTCAGTGAATTCAGAAAGGGAGATGTAAATTCAACAGAGTTAGTCGCCAAATTAATAAATCAGGGCGATAGCATAGTAGACGGTATAGAAAGGATGTTTACGGCTATTGAAGGCTCGTGTTCATTACTGCTTTTGCATAAAGACGGTATTTACGCGGCAAGAGACCGCTTTGGTTATATGCCGCTTATTATCGGAAAGCGCGCTGATGAATGGGCGATTACTACGGAAACGTCCGCTTTTGAGAATAATGATTTCAAGATAACAAAGTATCTTGCTCCGGGAGAGGTGGTGTTGGTAGAAGAAAAAGGCATTTCAACGATAGCGCCTGGAAGAGAGACAAATCAGATATGTGCTTTTCTTTGGATATACACAGGTTTCCCGGCCTCAAATTACGAGGGCATAAATACAGAGATTGTAAGAGAGAGATGTGGACGTTTTCTTGCAAAGCGCGATAAAGATATAGAGGTTGATGTTGTTTCAGGCGTACCTGATTCAGGCCTTGCGCATGGCTTAGGTTATGCCATGGAATCCGGCAAGCCCTTCAGACGTCCGCTTGTAAAATATACCCCGGGTTATGGCAGGAGTTATACCCCGTCGACTCAGGAGACAAGAGACCTAATAGCAAAGATGAAATTAGTACCCGTCAGAGAGATAATCGATGGAAATAGGATTGTAGTATGCGAGGATTCCATAGTAAGAGGTACTCAGCTTAAGAACTTTACAGTAAAAAAGCTTTGGGAAAGAGGGGCTAAAGAGATACACGTAAGGCCGGCGTGTCCGCCGCTTATGTTCCCATGCAAATTCAATCTTTCTACCCGCTCCATAGATGAATTAGCGGCGCGTAAAGCGATTCGCGCTCTTGAAGGCCATGATATCGAAGATGTATCAGAATATATTAATCCTGAGTCAGAAAAATATAAGAATATGGTGGCCTGGATAGCTAAGGACCTTGAAGTTACTACCCTTAGGTTCCAGACCGAGGATGATATGGTCAAGGCGGTCGGCCTTCCAAGGGAGAAGCTCTGCATGTATTGTTGGAATGGAGAGTGCCCGGCAAGCAAAGGCAGTAAAAGCGCGCGCAAAGAGCAGGACGGGGTTATCGCCTAAGGCAAGAGGCTTTCCTCGTGAAGAAAGGATATCATTAATGCAGGTTGTAATATCGATAATAATATGGTTTTTCGGTACAATACTTACGTTCGTTTTATTCCTAGCAAGCTTGTTCATCGCGATAGTATGCGCCCCTTTTGATAAACAGAAAAGAATGGTTCATGCTCAGTGCTTTTGGTGGGCGGATGCGATAATAGGCTTTAACCCATATTGGGATGCTAAGGTAAGCGGACTAGAAAATATCGATAAGAATAAGACATATGTTATCGTAGCAAACCACCAGAGCCTAGCGGACATAGTCGTCATGTATAAGACACGCGCACAATTTAAGTGGGTATCTAAAGAGGCTGTTTTTAAAGTACCCCTTATAGGTTGGTGCCTTTCCCTTGGCAGGCATATAAAGCTTACCCGAGGCAAATT